>DATIPJ010000452.1:0-3444 GCA_035472155.1 Kofleriaceae bacterium | reverse complement strand
GGCGGCATCGGCGGTCGCCAGGATGCCGGTCGCGGGCTCGTAGCGCAGCTCCTTGTCGCTGACCTGGTAGGGCACGAGCTGGCGCTGCGTCCGTGTGAGGCCGTCGACCACCGCGAGCTGGAAGCCCTCCTCGCGGGCGTAGCCGGGCGGCGCCGCGACCGTGATCGCAAAGCGGTCATCGAGCACGATCACCTCGCGCCAGTCGACCTGCGTGCGCGCCAGGTCGAACCGGGAGCGTTCGCGCAGGCGCGCATCGAGCAACAGCCCCTGATCGCCGCTGGCGACCACCACGCCGCGTTCTCCGCTCTTGAGCTGCGCGACCTCGCGCACCCCGTAGCCGAGGTACCGGATGGTCGTCGGCGTCGCCAGCGCGAGCTGGGCGCCCATACCGACCACGAGGACCCGGTCGGCGATGGCGACCGGTAACGTGCCGACCAGCGCCGCGCCGGGGGCGTTGGGCCGCGGTGTGCCATCCGCGTTCCACCACTGGAGCGAGCTCGTCACCGAGCACGCGACGACCGTCTCGGACAGGAAGCCCAGCGGGAGCGGCGTGTCGTTGGCGCGCAGGAGCGTGGCCGCGGTCTCATCGTCGTCGCCCGGCCAGTCCCGGGCCACGCACAGCGGCGTCTTGAGCGCCGCCCCGGTCGCGAGATCGATGAACAAAGGATGAAGGCTGCGTGGGCGGCTCACCGCGAGCACACCGCCATCCGGCGATAGGACCGCATGGGACAGCTTGATCGCGAAGCTCGGGGTCGAGCTGCCCCACCGCATGCCGCGATCGAGCTCGATCCACCGGCCGTGCACGCGCTTGCCCTCGCTCACCAGCGCGAGCGCCTTCGCGCCGCGGGCGAGGACGGTATCGATGTGGGTCCCCGGCTCGGGTGTGAGGCGGGCACGGATCTGCCCGGCCCGGTCCACCAGCTCGAGCGTCTGGTCGGCGCGCAGCACGATGACACCCTCGGGGGTGCCATCGATCTCGAGTGCCCGCTGATCGCCGGCCAGGGTGATTCGCTCGCGCACGGCGCCCGCGGCGCTGATGCGCATCATGTGCACACCCCCGGCATCGTCGAGCGTGGTGAGCGCGAATCCGTCGCCGTCGCGGGCGAGCGCCATCGCACGCGCAGCCGGGCCCTGGATCACCGCAGGCTCGCGCGTCCCGTCGAGAGTGGGCCACAGACGCAGACCGCCGAGCCGGTCGGCGCTGGCAACCACGCCACCGTCGTCGGTGACGGCCAGCGCAACGATCTCCGAGCCATGCGCCGCGGTTAGGGGTGGTGGCTTGGGCGCCACGGGCCGGGCTGCCGCGATGGGCGGCACCGGCGCAGAGGCAGGTTGTGTATCAATGCCACAGGCGACGAGTGCCAAACAGAGCCAGGAACGCATGTCTCGTAATGGGCAAACGCGCAGTGAGCGCGAAAAAGTCTCGTGATCTCGTCGAGGTTTTCCGTATCGATGAAAGTTTGCACGGCCAAGACGCTTTCCCACAGATTTTCGTTGAGGGGCAGACACTCGAGGTGTTTGAACTGAACATGTGTGGCGCCCGAGGTGGGCCCACGTTTGTTCGTGTGAGGAGGCAGTACAATGGCGCTCGGTACCGTGAAGTGGTTCAACGATGCCAAGGGCTACGGCTTCATCAGCCGGGCTGATGATGGCAAGGATGTATTTGTCCACTACTCGTCGATCTCTGGGGATGGGTTCCGAACCCTGAACCAGGGCCAGACCGTCGAGTACGAGGAGCAGCAGGGACCCAAAGGGCTGTTTGCCGCCCGGGTCCTGAAGGTGATGTCCAGCTAGCGAGCTAGCTGGGGCGCGATGACGAGCTAGCGAGCTAGCTGCGTCGCTCGATAGTCGCCGGACTTGGTGCGGGTGAGCACCACGGCGAAAGCTTCTTTTGCTGTCCGCACCTGCAGCACGAGATTACCTTCGGGCAACGCTCCACCGCCGCTGGAGTATTCCTTCGGCGTGAGAAGCTTCCAATCCTTCATCGGGCCGGACTCGACCACGAGTCCCGAATACATGTCTTTTAGCTCTGCGGTGTTCTGTGCGGCTACCTTGCCGCCCGCATAGAACGGCACCGTCGAGTAGGCGACGAGCTTGTCGACCTGTGCGGTGGCGAATGCCGACACCCACAGATTGGCGGCGAACAGCGCCTGCTTGTCCGTGACCGACGAGTCGGGTGAGACCTTCTGGTTGCCACGGCCGTCGTCGGGCGTGACCGTCTTGCCCCCGACCGGGGCCAGCTCCTTGCGCCGCGACCCGGGGAGCTTCGCCGTGTTCTTGACCATCGCGCCGTCATCGAGCACGCCCACGCCGCCGTCGTCGGGCACCTCGGTCAGGATGTAGGGCTCGACGTTGAACGTGCCGCACTGGCGCCAGTTGCGATAGAAGCCCCAGCGCAGGTAGATGCGGCCGTCGACCGAGCGGATCGCCTCGGGCGTGGGCTCGTAGGGCGCCGCGCTGAGCACGGTGTCGACCGCGGCGACGTCGAACTCGGTCTTGCCCGACGTCTTGGCGATCGTGACCTTGTGCATGCTGCCATCGGGGTTGACCGACAGCTCGAGGTTCACCCACAGGTTGGGATCGTTGAGCGGGTAGTCCGAGCCCTTGCTATCGAGGTTCTCGAGGAAGCCGAACCCCCACAGCTCGTGGATGCGCCGGTGCATGCGCGCGATGTAGAGCGCGTAGGGATGCGCGCGCGTCTTGAGCGCCGTCTGGTTGCCCGGCCGCACATCGGGGATGAAGTTCTCGAGCGAGCTCTTCACCGCGTCGAGCTTGCGCTCCCAGCGGCCCTTCTTGCTCGACATCTTGCGCGCGGCGACCTGGCGCTCGTCGTCGACGCGCTGCTTGCCCATGATGCGCTCGTAGTCCTGGAACGACAGCGGCGTGTTGATGCCGGGCGTTCCGCGCTTGCCGATCTTCTTGCCGTCCTTGCCGTTGTCGGTGATGCGCCCGCGGCCCTCGATGCCGCGCATCGCGAGCACGCCGGCCTCCTTGTTGCCGGTGCCCTCCTCGCCGTTGTCGCCGCCCTCGCCCTTGATCACGCCCCGGGCGGTCTCTTCCTTGCCCGAGTGGTCGGTCTCGCGGATGTGGTCGAGCGTCGTCGGCTTGGCCTCCTCGAGCTGCCGGATCTTGTCGTCGGGGCCGCCGATCTCGGTGCTGGTCTTGTCGTCGTTCTCGCGCGACGCGACCTCCTTGCCCTCGGACTCCTTGTCGAGGTTGGTCTGGATCGCGCGGGTCTCCTCGGCGACGTCGCGGTTCTTGTCCGAGAGCTGCTTGGCGTCGTCGGGCGACTTGTCGACGACATGCTTGTCGTCCTTGACCTCGACCATCACCATGTTGGGCGGCGGCGGTTGCGGCGGGGCCTGCGGCTTCTTCTCCTCGGGCTTGGGCGGCGGCTGGATCTGCGGCGGCGGCTGCACCTTGGGAGGCGGCGCGATCGCGACC
>DATIPJ010000451.1:0-6930 GCA_035472155.1 Kofleriaceae bacterium | reverse complement strand
CGCCTCGTAGAGCGCACAGCTGAACGCGAACTGATCGGTGCGCGCGTCGACCGCCGCGCCGCCGTACTGCTCGGGCGCCATGTAGCCGGGCGTGCCCATCACCGCGTCGGCGACGGTGAGCCCGGGTGCGTCCACGACGGCGGCCGGCTGCCCGGTGGGCGCAGGCTCGTCGGGGCCTGCGTCGGCGCGCACCAGGCCGAAGTCGGTGACGCGCACCCGGCCGTCGGTCGAGACCAGCACGTTATCGGGCTTGAAGTCGCGGTGGACGAGGCCCGCGAGGTGCGCCGCGTGCAGCCCGCGCCCCGCGGCGACGAACGCCGCGGCGATCTCCTGTCGCGTGCGCGGCTCGGTCAACCAGCGCCGCAGGGTCATGCCCTCGACGTATTCCATCGCGACGAACAGGCCGTCCTCGGCGAGCCCGACGTCGTACACCGTGACGACGTTCGGGTGGGCCAACCGCGCCATCGCCTGGGCCTCGCGCAGGAGGCGCGCGCGCCATTGCCAGTCGCTGCGCACGCGCCCGAGCTGCTTGATGGCGACGGCGCGCCCGAGGTCCGGATCGCGCGCGCGATAGACGACACCCATGCCGCCCGCGCCGATGAGCTCCTCGATCACGTAGCGCCCGAGCACCGCGCCGTACGCGAGGCGGCCCGGCTCGGCGCTCGGACCCGGGATGGGAGCGCTCTCCACCGTCGGCGGCGCACCCGCCATCACCCGGGTCCCCGCATCGGGCGTTGCCTCGGGGCCCGCGTTGGTTCGCGCCTCGGGCAGCGCATTCGTCGTGGCGTCGGAGCCCAGGGCGCGCGCCCGGTCACCCGGGACATCGACGGTCTCGAGCGCGGCGCGCGCGTTGCGGTCGGGGTGCTCGGGGGTCATTGCGTGGGCCTCTTCTTGCGGGGCCGCGGCAGCTGGTAGCGCGTCATCAGATAGACCAGCTTGCGCAGCGAATAGCCGAGCACGCCGGCGGCGCGGGTCTGGTTGCCATTGCACTGCGCCAGCGCCGCCACGATGCGCGCCTTCTCGGCCTCGTCGTCGATGCGGTGCGGCGCGGGCGCGGGCCGCGCATGCGGTAGGGTCGCCGCGATCTTGTCGAGCGGCAGGTCGTCGACCTCGATCGCGCTGCCGTTGCAGAGCACGGTGGCGCGCTCGATCATGTTGCGCAGCTCGCGGATGTTGCCCGGCCACGGGTAGCTCTCGAGCGCCGCGAGCGCCTCGGGCGACAGCGACGGCGCGGGCCGCCCGATGCGCGCGGCAGCTTCCTCGCAGAACGCCCGCGCGAGCTCCTCGATCTCGCCCGTGCGGTGGCGCAGCGGCGGGACCACGAGCGTGACACCGCTCAGCCGGAAGTAGAGGTCGGAGCGGAACGCGCCGCGCGCGGCCTCGACCTCGAGATCGCGGTGGGTCGCCGCGACGAACCGCACGTCGAGCTTGGTCGGCCGTGTGCCGCCCACCCGGAGGACGACGCGGTCCTCGAGCACGCGCAGGAGCTTGACCTGGATCGACTCGGGCAGCTCGCCGATCTCGTCGAGGAACACGGTGCCGCCGTCGGCGGTCTCGAGGAGCCCCTGCTTGGCGGCCAGCGCGCTGGTGAACGCGCCCTTCTCGTGCCCGAACAGCTCGCTCTCGAACAGCGATGGCGACAGCGCCGCGCAGTGGATCGGCACGAACGGCCGCGCCGCGCGCTGCGAGCTGGCGTGGAGCGTGCGCGCCATGACCTCCTTGCCGACGCCGGTCTCGCCGAGGATGAGCACGCCGATCGTCGCGTTGGCCACGCGCTGCATCACCGCGCGGACCTGCGCCATCGCCGACGCCGAGGTCCTGGGCGGCCGGTCGCGCGGCGGGTCGGCGCCCAGATCGCCGCGCAGCGCCTCGCCGGCGTGGGCCATGAGGCTCGCCGGATCGGCGCCGTCGCGCGGGAAGCACGCCAGTCCGATCCGGGCCGCGGCGCCCCGCGCGCGCAGCCCCTCGGCGACCCGGTCGGCCAGCTCGCGCGCGGCGTCCGGCTCGATCTCGACCAGCAACACTTCGTGATCGTCGGGGCCGTAGCTCCCGAGCACGTCGACGTCGCGCACGGCGCGCGCGAGCGCATCGATCACGAGCTCCGCGCCGGCGAGCTCGCTGGCGCCGACGCGCATCACGGCGAACGGCCGCCGGCTCGCCGCACAGCGCGCGCACTCCTGCGCGACGAGGATCTCGAAGTAGCCGTGCGGCCACAGGTGGCGCGCGCGGGGCGGCGTGGGATCGAAGATCACGATCGTCGCGCTGCCCAGGTGGATGACCTCGCCGGGCAGCACCGCGCGGCGCTGACCCTCGGTGATGCGCCGCTCGCCGACCCGCGTGCCGTTGTGGCTGCCGCGGTCCTCGATCTCGATCACCGGGCCGAGGTGCAGCACCGCATGAACCCTCGACACGGAGGTGTCATCGATCGCGATATCGCAGTCGGCGCCGCGGCCGATGGTCAGTGCGCCGCTCGCCGGCAGTGCGTGGGTCGTTGCCGCGTGCGCGCCAGTCGCGTACAGCCGCAGACCCGCCGCCGCACTTTGCTCCGCCACGGTCGAGATGAGGCGCTCGACCGCCTCCACAGGCGTCGATGTGCTCGAGCCGTTCCCCACAGGCGGAGCATAGACCACATGCGTCATGGACCGTGACGAGATGACGATTTCCAATCCGGAGCCAATCCGGATTCAACCCCGGGATAAGATTACGGTCGCTTATAGAACTGCGCTTGATCTCTGAACGATTGCCATTAGAGTCCTACCAGGTCCTTTTTTATCCTGGCCCGGGAGAGTCACGATGCCGATGGCGATTGCGGAGGCAAAGCAGCAAGACGCGTGTCCCTGGTGTGGGCAGCGAATCTCCCACAAGCACTTCCTCGAGATCGAGTCCCGCATTCGCAATGAGGAGAAGCGGCGACACGAGGCCGCCGAGCTCGAGGCGCAGGCCAAGCTCGCCGCCGAGCGCGAGGCCCTCGAGACCCGCAACAAGGCGGACCGCACGTCGTTCGAGCTCACCGTCCAGAAGATGAAGGAGCAGCTCGACAAGGCCAAGGAGGAACGGGCCGAGTTCGACAAGCGGCTGCAGGAGGCGATCGAGGCTGCCTCGCAGGTCGAGCGCAAGAAGCTCGAGGCCGAGGTCGCGCGCAAGGTCCAGGCCGAGCGCGAGCGCGAGCGCGAGCTGATCAAGGCCGACTTCGATCAGAAGATGCTCAAGCAGGACGCCGAGAGCCAGAAGGCGGCCCAGGCGCTGCGCAAGCAGGTCGCCGAGCTGCAGCGCCGGCTCGAGGAGCATGCGACCCGCAGGCCCGAGGTCGTCGACATCGACCTGT
This sequence comes from Kofleriaceae bacterium, assembly GCA_035472155.1. Taxonomy (GTDB): domain Bacteria; phylum Myxococcota_A; class Polyangia; order Haliangiales; family Haliangiaceae; genus JABFXX01. The sequence goes on along the minus strand of DATIPJ010000451.1, from coordinate 3,605 downwards.
TCGAGCAGCTCAAGGCCGAGTATGGCGAGGACCGCCTGCTGCGGCTGCCCAAGGGCGAGGCCGGCGGCGACATCCTGCTCGAGGTCCGCTACAAGGGCACGATCTGCGGGCGGATCATCCTCGACTCGCGCAACCGCGGAAACTGGCAGACCACGTACGCGGCGCGGCTGCGCGCCGACATGGTGGAGCAGCACGCCGAGCACGCGATCCTGGCCACGCTGCATTTCCCGCGCGGCGCCGCCGAGCTGTGCCGCCACGACGACGTCCTGCTCGTCCACCCGGCGCGCGTGATCGAGCTCGTCGGCATCCTGCGCCAGGCGATGGTGCGCATGCACCAGACCAAGCTCAGCAACGTGCAGCGCGCCGAGAAGAAGCTGCGGCTCTACGACCACATCACGTCCGAGGTGTTCCGCCGCAAGCTCGCCGATACCGGCAAGCTCGCTCAGCAGCTGCTCGACATCGACGTCGAGGAGATGAAGGACCACCAGCGGGTGTGGAAGGCGCGCGGCGGCATCTTGAAGCGGCTCGAGTCGGTCAACAGCGAGGTGGTCGGCGAGATCAACGATATCGTCGATGGGCTGACCGATGATTGACGCCGCCACCGTCTGGCAGGAGCGGCGGCTCGGCCGCACCATCGTCAAGACCCGGCGAGCGATCGTCGATCTCGACGACATCCTGCCCAATGACAAGCAGCCGCGGATCGGCCCCAAGGAGGACCCCGAGCTGCAGCGCCAGATCGAGGCCAACGAGGGCATCTTCGAGCCGCTGCTGCTCGAGCCCCACCCGACGCTGGACGACAAGTTCCGGATCATCGACGGCGATCGCCGGTGGTCGAACTCCAAGGTCCTGGTCGATCAGCTCAAGAAGCCGCAGTACCGGTCGCTGCCGGCCGAGATCACCGATCACACACTCGAGGACGAGGAGCGGCTGCGCGTGTGGATCTACATCCACCGCCAGCGCAAGGAATGGGACGCCAAGGAGAAGGAAATGGTGGCGTGCAGGTTGGTCGAGCTGGTCGGGCGCGCGAGCGCCGCCAACATCCTGGGCATCACGGTGCGCGAGGTCGACAAGCTCGTCGATGTCTACCGGCTCGCCGAGCGGCTCAAGAACATCCGCGACCCGAGCGCGTCGATCACCTGGGCGCGCGAGATCAACAGCATCAACAAGAACCTCTTGCCGCCGACGGTGCTCGACACCATCGTCCACAAGATCAACGACAAGCTCATCACCAACTCCAAGGACGTGCGCCGGCTGCGCGCGATCCTGAAGGATCCCGTGGCAAAGGACAGCTTCCTGTCACCCGGTACGTCGATCAACGACGCGCTCGAGAAGCTCGGTGAGCCCAAGCCGCAGCGCTCGAGCGGGCTCGCCGGCGACCTCGGCGCGATCGTGTCGTCGATCCGCAAGCACCCGTGGACCGCGCTCGCCGAGCTGCGCGGCAACGAAGACGCACTCCGTACGATCGAAGAAGCAGAGAAGCTGCTCAAAGATCTGAAGAAGGCACTCAAGAGCTAATCCCCAGCTCGATCCTTCACACAATCTGATTTGTCTCGCAGCCCGAGCGCTGCCGTGGCCGCGCTCGTCCTCGAAATCCTCCACTCCACCGATCGTCCATCCACAATCTGACTCCGCTTGCGGCCTCCGCGCTGCGATGGCCGCGTTCGTCCTCGAAGCACCGCCACCACCTCATCACGCCTGCAACCTCATCATTGCTCGTCGCCGCTCGCGCGCCCGCGGGAGTGCTGCGACGCGCGCCGGGATCCCATTGCCATGATCAAGCTGTCGGTTCGCGAGATGGCGCAGTACATCGTTTCCGACGAGCACGCTCGGATCGAGCTGCTCCGCAAGCGCAAGTATCTCAGCCTCGATTCGATCGCGCGCGTGCGGTTCTACTCCGAATCGCGGCGCTCGATCACCTCCTATCACCGGGGCGCGCTCAGCCGCGACAGCCTGGAGGCCAAGATCATCGCGATGCGCGACGAGGCGCGCCACGTCAATCCGTTCCAGCGAACGGAGCTGCTCAGCAACGCCGATATCCTCGAGCGATATCTCTATTACCAGGGCCACCGCACCTTGCACCTGGCGCCGGTGCCCGCGACCGACCTGGTGAGCGGCGACGTCGAGATCGCGGTGCGGCCGTCGCTGTTCGCGATCGAGGACGACGACACGCGCCGGCTGATCTTCCTCGAGCTGCGCGAGAAGTTCAGCCTGTACGCGATGCGCATCATCGCCGAGCTGGCGTACGCCGCGTTTCGCCCGGTGCTACCCAATCTGCCGGCCCAGGCGATCCAGGTCATCGACGTGCGCCGCGGCATCGTCACCGAGCTCCAGCAGGCCGGCATCGCGATCCGCCGCGAGCTCTCGGAGGCCTGCCGCGCGATCAGCCTCGCCTGGCCGCGGCTGACGCCGCCCAGCGGCGCGCAGCCGGCGGTGCGCGACACCGAGCGACAGCTGTCGATCGCGTGGGACTTCGAGACCTGAGCCGCCGGTGTCAGGTCATGATCGTGACGGTCTTGGTGACCAGATAGGCCTCCATCGCCTCCGGTCCGCCCTCGGAGCCATAGCCCGAGTCCTTCACGCCGCCGAACGGCATCTCGGCCGACGGCGCCGCCGGCTGGTTGATGAACAGCATGCCGAGCTCGAGGCGCTGCGCCAGCACGTGGGCGTTCTTGATCGAGCGGGTGAACGCATAGCCGGCCAGCCCATACGGCAGGCGGTTGGCCTCGGCGATCGCCTCGTCGAGGCTGTCGAACGCGCGCACCGCGGCGACCGGCCCGAACGGCTCCTGATTGAACACGTCGGCCTCGAGCGGCACGTCGGCGAGCACGGTGGGCGCGAAGAAGTTGCCGGCGCTGCCGACCCGCTCGCCGCCGGTCAGGACCTTCGCCCCGCGCTCGCGCGCGTCGCCGACGATCTTGCCCATCGCGGTCAACCGGCGCGCGTTGGCCAGCGGCCCGAGCGTGGTGCCCTCGGCCAGGCCGTTGCCGAGCTTGAGCTTCTGCGCGTGGTCGACCAGCGCGCGCACGAACTCGTCGCGCACGCTGCGATGCACGAGGAAGCGGGTCGGCGAGATGCATACCTGGCCCGCGTTGCGGAACTTCGAGGCGCCGGTGACCTTGGCCGCCAGCGCGATGTCGGCGTCGTCGGCGACGATCACCGGCGCGTGGCCGCCGAGCTCCATCGTCACGCGCTTCATGTGCCGCCCGGCGAGGGCCGCGAGCTCCTTGCCGACCGGCGTCGACCCGGTGAACGTCACCTTGCGGATCACGGGGTGCGGGATCAGGTAGCTCGAGATCTCGGCCGGATTGCCGAACACCAGGCCGACCGTCCCCGGCGGCACGCCGGCCTCGACGAACGCCGACAGCAGCGCGGCCGGCGCCGCCGGCGTCTCCTCGGGCGCCTTGACCAGGAACGAGCAGCCGGTCGCGAGCGAGGCACCGAGCTTGCGCACGACCTGGTTGATCGGGAAGTTCCACGGCGTGAACGCGGCGACCGGGCCGACCGGCTCCTTGAGCACGCGCTGGTCCATGGCGAGGTTGCGCGACGGCACGATGCGGCCGTATACGCGGCGGCCCTCGTCGGCGAACCACTCGATGATCTCGGCC
>DATIPJ010000450.1:0-9476 GCA_035472155.1 Kofleriaceae bacterium | reverse complement strand
GTTCGTTGCTTGCCGTTACGCTTCGACGACGAAACCGGTCGCGTCGTGGAGCAACAAGGGTGCAATGGTCCATGAAGACTTCTTGGCAACGATCAGTATCGGACGGATGCAGCGATGTCCCCGGACGGCTCTTACGTGGTCGGTGGCGGCGGAGATGGCATGCTGCGATTCTGGGACACGGTCACGGGGCGAATGATCTGGGCGTTCCGCGCGCATCGCTTCGGATTGGCGGGGATCCACTTCGAGGGCAACGACATCGTGACGCGTGGATTCACCGGCGAGATCTCTAAGTGGCGCATCCCCGAGCCGCCGCCGCAGGAGGCGATCGAGCGGATCGTTCGCTGCCTGCCACTGCGCTTCGATGAGGAGAGCGGCGACCTCGTAGAGCAGGCGCCATGCACGGAGCCGAGCTTCGTCGAGCGCTGACGCGCACACCTGAGAGAGCCGGCGCAGCTTCTTCGCGCACGAATTGCGCGGGCCGAGGTAGGGCGGCCTCTGTGCTGGAGGCGACCGTCGAGGGGCGATCGCGCGTATCGTAGGGCGAAGCGCGCGGGCTTGGTCCGCTCGCCGGACATGATCATGACGGCGGGCGTTCGCATCGAGATCCGCGGGACCGTGCAAGGGGTCGGGTTCCGGCCGTGGGTGTATCGGGTGGCGCATGAGCTCGGGGTGACCGGGCGCGTGCGAAATCATGCGCGTGGGGTGACGATCGAGGCGTTTGGCGGCGAGCATGTGCTCGAACGGCTGGCGATGCGGCTCGGGGAGCCGCCGCCGCCGGCGCTGGTGCGCGACGTGGTGGTGGGGAGCATCGCGTACGAGGCGGTGAATGACTTCGTGATCGAGCACAGCGTGGAGGGCGGGCCGCGTGCGCTGTCGATTCCGCCCGATCTGGCGACGTGCAGGGATTGCGAGCGCGAGATGGGTGACCCGGAGGACCGGCGGTGCGGATATGCGTTCATCAACTGCACGGCGTGTGGGCCGCGGTTCACGATCGCGACCGGGGTGCCGTACGACCGGCCTGCGACGACGATGGCGCCGTTTGCGATGTGCACTGCGTGTCAGCGCGAGTATGACGATCCGCGGGATCGGCGGTTTCATGCGCAGCCGAATGCGTGTCCGGTGTGCGGACCGAGGTTGGCGCTGTGGTCGCCGCAGGGGGCGGTGATCGCCACCGACGGTGTCGTGGCGGCGGCGGCGCAGCGGCTGCAGCGCGGGGAGATCGTGGCGGTGAAAGGGCTGGGTGGGTTTCATCTGGCGTGCGATGCGACGAGCGCATCGGCGATCGCGGAGCTGCGCCGGCGCAAGCGGCGCGACGAGAAGCCGTTTGCTGTGATGGTGGCGGACCTGGATGCAGCGCACGAGGTGGCAGACCTGGGGCCGGATGAGGCGGCGCTGCTTGCGGCGCCCGAGCGGCCGATCGTGCTGGTGGCGCGCCACGCAGGGGCAGAGCTGGCGCGCGAGGTGGCGCCCGAGAGCGAGCTGGTCGGGGTGATGCTGCCGTATGCGCCGCTGCATCATCTGTTGATGCAGGCGGTGGGGAGGCCGCTGGTGATGACGTCGGCGAATCCGTCGGATGAGCCGATCTGCGCCGAGAATGGCGAGGCAGTGCGGCGGCTCGGGGAGATCGCGGATGCGCTGGTGGTGCACGACCGCGAGATCGCGACCCGGTGTGATGACTCGGTGGCGCGGGTGATCGCGGGGCGGCCGGTGCTGATGCGGCGGTCGCGCGGATATGTGCCGCGGCCGATCGCGCTGATGCGGGAAGTCGCGCGGCCGGTGCTCGCGGTGGGCGCGCAGCTGAAGAATGCGTGTTGCGTTGCGACCGGGGACAGTGCGTATCTGGGGCCGCATGTCGGAGATCTGGATAACGTGGCGGCGTTTCGGTTCTTCGAGGCGGCGATCGCGCGGCTCGAGCAGGTGCTGGAGGTCGAGCCCGCCGTGATCGCGCACGATATGCATCCGGGGTTCTTGTCGACGCGCTACGCCGAGGATCGCGTGCTGCGCGCCGGGGCGGGCGCGCCGCGGCTGGTGGCGGTGCAACATCATCATGCGCATGTGGTGAGCGCGATGGCGGAGCACGGGCTCGCCGGGCCGGTCATCGGGGTCGCGTACGACGGGACGGGGTGGGGCAGCGACGGCACGGCGTGGGGAGGCGAGCTGCTGATGGCGCGTTACGACGGCTTCGAGCGACTGGCGACGTTTCGCGCGGTGGCGCTTGCCGGCGGGGATACGGCGGTGCGCGAGCCGTGGCGGGTGGCGCTGGCGATGGTGGACGATGCCTTCGCGGGGGAAGCGGAGCTGGCGGGCTTGCGGCTGTTCGACGAGGTTCGCGCGCGCTCGATCGCGGTGGTGCGGGGGATGATCCGCGGCGAGGTGAATGCGCCGCGCGCGCGAGGTGTCGGGCGGATGTTCGATGGGGTCGGCGCGCTCGGGCTCGCGCGGGTCGCGGCGACGTACGAGGGGCAACTCGCGGTCGCGTGGAACCACGCCGCCGGTGAGGAGCATCATGGGGTGTATCCGTTCGCGATCGACGAGGGCGGCGACGTGCCGGAGATCGATCTGCGACCGCTGGTGCGCGCGGTGGTGGAAGATCTGCGCGCCGGAGTGACGGCGGCGATTGTTTCGGCGCGGTTTCACGATGCGCTGGTCGAGGCGACGATCCAGCGCGTGCGCGCGGCGGTGGCGGTGGTGGGCCGGCTGCCGATTGTCTTGACCGGCGGCGCGCTACAGAATCCGCGGCTCGCGGAGGGCATCGCGCACGGGCTCGCGGATCTGGAGGTGCATCTGCCTGGTGAGGTTCCGCCCGGCGATGGCGGGATCGCGCTCGGGCAGGCGCTGGTGGCAGACGCGGTGTGCAGGCTGTGAGCTGCATGATACGGCCCGACTGAGCGCGCGTGGCGCGACGTGGCGCTGCAGCACAGGCCCGTGCGTCTTGGCCACAGCGGTGTCGCGGTGAAAACGCTGCGACGATCGGGCTCACTACGAACACTACTCGTGTGCGGTATTGGCTTCCGCTAAGATGAGAACAGCGCCGTGATTCGGACTGCTGTAGCGGACTCGCGCTCGCGCACATGGTTGCCGCTCCCGGCGACGATCGGGATCGTTGCGACATTGGTGGCGGTGTTCGTGATTGCGGCGCTGTCGTATCGCGCGCTGTCTCAGCGAACGGCGGCGGCTGATGCAGTGGCGCACACCAATGCGGTGCAGGACGAGCTGCATCGATTTCTCTCGGCATTGAAGGACGCGGAGACCGGCCAGCGCGGATATCTATTGACGGAAGACGAGAGTTATCTCGACCCGTATCGGCTCGCGCACGGCGCGATCATGGCCGAGCTGGCGACGCTGCACCGGTCGACCGCGACGGACGGGGTTCAGCAGCGCCGGCTCGATGTCCTGGAGCCGATGGTGAAGACCAAGCTCGATGAGCTGGCGCAGACGATCGAGCGCGCGCGCCGCGGCGACCGCGCCGGAGCGCTCGGCATGGTGGCCAGCGGCCGCGGGCGCGATCTGATGGATCGCATCCGCGACACGGTCGACGCCATGCTGACGACGGAGCAGGCGACGCTCGAGCAACGGACCGATGTCTGGGCGGCGACCGTACGGTGGTCGAGCTACGTGATGTTCGGCGGGGTCGCGGTGGTGCTCGCCATGATCGTGCTGATCGGAGTGCTCGCGTCGCGCGACTATCGCGCGGTAGGCGCCGAGGGCTGGATTCGCCGCGTGCAGCTGGAGCTGAGCTCACGGCTGCAGGGTGACGTGCGGCTCGAGTCGATCGCCGACAAGGTGCTCGGGGTGCTGGTCGAGCGGCTCGAGGCGCGAGTCGGTGCGATGTACCTCGTGGAGCCCGGCGGCGCGCTGCACCGGATCGCCGGGCACGCAGTGGCGGCGTCGAGCGCGGCCGGGCCGGTGGCGCGGCTTGGCGACAGCCTCACCGGGCAGGCGGCGCGGCAGGCGCGGCTGCTGCACGTGCGCGATCTGCCCGAGGGCTATCTCGATGTGACGTCGGCGGTGGGCAAGGCGAACCCGCGCGAGCTGGTGATCGCACCGGCCAGCGTCGACGGCACGGTGCAGGCGGTGATCGAGCTCGGCTTCCTGCGCGCGCTCGATGCGGTGGATATCGAGGCGCTCGCGCGGACCTCGGAGTTGATCGCGGCCGCGATCCGGGCGGCGCGTGACCGCGCGCAGCTCGAGGGGCTACTCGACGAGGTGCAGCGCCAGGCCGAGGAGCTACAGGCGCAGCAGGAGGAGCTGCGGGTGGCGAACGAGGAGCTCGAGCACCAGGCCGAGGCGCTGCAGAGCTCGCAGGCGCAGCTCGAGCATCAGCAGACGGCGCTCGAGCAGGCGAACAGCGAGCTCACGAATCAGGCGCACTCGCTCGAGCGGCAGCGCGATGAGCTCACGCATGCCGGCGCCGAGCTCCAGCGCGCGAGCGACCACAAGTCGCAGTTCCTTGCCAACATGTCCCACGAGCTGCGCACGCCGCTCAACAGCTCGCTGATCCTGGCCCGGCTGCTCGCGGACAACCGCGACGGCAACCTGACGGCCGAGCAGGTCCGGTTCGCCGAGACGATCCACGCTGCGGGCAACGACCTGTTGACGCTGATCAATGACATCCTCGACCTGTCGAAGATCGAGGCCGGCATGCTCGACATACGGAGCGAGCCCGTGGCTATCGCGCGACTGCTCGACGACGTGGCGCAGTCGTTCCAGCAGGTGGCGGCGGGCAAGCAGCTCGCGTTCGAGGTCCGCACCGAGGCGGCGCCCGAGGCGGTCGAGACCGACGCGACGCGGCTCACGCAGATCCTGCGCAACCTGATATCGAACGCGCTGAAGTTCACCGATCACGGCGGCGTGGTGGTCGAGGTCGCCGCGGCCGACGGCCAGGTGGAGCTCTCCGTGCGCGATACCGGGATCGGGATCCCCGAGGATCAGCACGAGCAGATCTTCGAGATGTTTCGCCAGGGTGAAGGCGCGCGCGCGAAGCCCGGCGGCACCGGGCTCGGGCTATCGATCTCGCGCGACCTGGCGCGCCTCCTGGGGGGCGAGCTCCACGTCGACAGCGCGCCGGGGCGCGGCAGCACGTTCACGCTCACGCTGCCGCTGCGGGCGGTGGCGGCCGCGGCACCGCGCGCACCGGTGGCCGCGCGGCGCAAGCCGGCTGTCCGCGCGCCGGACTTCCCAGGCCCGGCGCCGTTTCCCGACGACCGCGATCGCGCCGACGCGGCCGCGCGCAGCCTGCTCGTCATCGAGGACGACGTCGCGTTCGCGCGCGTGCTGTACGACCTCGCCCACGAGCTCGAGTTCGATGCGCTGGTGGCGACGACCGCGGCGGATGGGCTGGCGCTGGCCCGGCGCTACTCGCCGAGCGCGATCGTGCTCGACGTCGGGCTGCCCGACCGCTCGGGGCTCGCCGTGCTCGACTCGCTCAAGCGCGATCCGCGCACCCGCCACGTGCCGGTGCACGTCATGTCAGGGGCCGACCACACGCGCGCTGCGCTCGAGATGGGCGCGGCCGGCTATGCGGTCAAGCCGGTCGAGCGCGCGCAGATCATCGAGGCGATCCGCCAGCTCGAGGCCAAGTTCACCCAGAAGCTGCGCAGGGTGCTGATCGTCGACGACGATTCGGCGCTGCGCGACAGCACCGCGCAGCTGCTCGCCAGCGACGATGTCGAGACGGTCACCGCCGGCACCGCCGCGGAGGCGCTCGCGCACCTGGGGACGACGACGTTCGATTGCGTGGTGCTCGACCTCGCGCTGCCCGATCGCAGCGGGCTCGAGCTGCTCGCGGAGCTGGTGCGCGGGGGGCGCGGCTTTCCGCCGGTGATCGTGTACACCGGGGGCGCGCTGTCGAGCGAGCAGGTCCGCGAGCTCGAGCGGCTATCGCAGTCGATCATCATCAAGGGCGCGCGGTCGCCCGAGCGCCTGCTCGACGAGGTCACGCTGTTTCTCCACCAGGTCGAGTCGAAGCTACCGCCCGAGCGCCAGCGCATGCTGCGCGATGCGCGCGACCGCGAGGCGATCTTCGAGGGTCGCCGGATCCTGGTCGTCGAGGACGATGTGCGCAACCTGTTCGCGCTGGCGAACGTCCTGGAGCCACGCGGCGCGGCGGTCGACATCGCGCGCAACGGCCGCGAGGCGCTCGAGCGCCTGCGCGCCAACCCGGTGGTCGATCTCGTGCTGATGGACATCATGATGCCCGGCATGGACGGCATCGAGGCGACGCGCGAGATCCGGAAGGACCCGCAGTTTGCGCGACTCCCGATCATCGCGCTGACTGCAAAGGCGATGATCGATGATCGCGCGCGCTGTCTCGAAGCCGGCGCCAACGACTACATCGCCAAGCCGCTCGACGTCGACAAGCTACTGTCGCTCGCGCGGGTCTGGATCCGGCGGTGACCATGGCCGCCGACCGCCCTCGAACGAATGCCGATCGCGAGGCGTCTTACTGGATGGCGCGATGCAGCTAGAGCCGCTCAAGATCCTGATCGTCGATGACACGCCGGAGAACCTGGTCGTGCTCGAGGCGCTGCTGCGCCGCGACGGGGTCGAGCTGCTCGCCGCGCGGTCCGGTGCCGAGGCGCTCGAGCTGTTGCTCGTGCATGAGGTCGCGCTCGCGCTGGTCGATGTGCAGATGCCGGACATGGATGGCTTCGAGCTCGCCGAGCTGATGCGCGGCGCCGCGCGCACCAAGCGCGTGCCGATCATCTTCATCACCGCCGCGACGCGCGATCCGCAGCGCGTGTTCCAGGGCTACGAGCTTGGCGCGGTCGACTTCCTGTTCAAGCCGATCGAGCCCCACATCCTGAACAGCAAGGTCGATGTGTTCCTCGAGCTCGCCGGCGAGCGACGGCGCACAACGCACGCATTGCGGCTCAACGAGCTGTTCGTCGCGGTCGTCGGCCACGACCTGCGCAACCCGCTGGCTGCGATGCTCGCTGCCGCCGAGCAGCTCGCCGAGCAGCTGGCCGATGATCGGCAGCTGCGCACCGTGGGCCGCATGACCTCGGCGGGCCAGCGCATGACGGCGATGATCGAGCAACTGCTCGACCTCACGCGCGCGCGGCTCGGCGGCGGCCTCGGCTTCGTGCGCGTGCGCGAGCCGGTCGACGTCGGCGAGCTGGTGACGCGCGCGGTCGACGAGCTGCGCGCGAGCCATCCCGGCCGCGAGATCGCGCTGACGTGCGCCCCCGACGCCACGGTCGCGGGCGACTCCGAGCGCCTGGTCCAGCTGTTCTCGAACCTCGTCGGCAATGCGGTCACCCATGGTGCGCCGGCCGCGGCGATCTCGGTGTCTGTCGTCGGCCGCCGCGACGATATCGTGGTCGAGGTCCGCAATCTCGGCGCGATCCCGGCGGAGCGCATCCCGACGCTGTTCGAGCCGTTCCGCGCGCGCGGCCGCGAGGCGCCGCGGTCGTCGGGGCTCGGGCTCGGGCTCTTCATCTCCCAGCAGATCGCCGCGGCACACGGCGGTGACATCGCGGTCGCATCCACCGCCGAGACCGGCACCGTCGTCACCGTGCGGTTGCCGCGCACCGTCCGAGAGGACGAACCACTGGCAATTCGCCGCCCGGGCTTGCGCGCGTAATCCTGGCGTCTTACATAGCGGGCCAGTCATGGTGGCGGAGGAGGGGAGATGATCAGGCGTTCACGAGCGTCATCGCGGGCAAGAGCGGCCGCGACACCTGCGGCACCGGATGTTCAGGCAAGGCGGCTGGCAAGCGCGCTGCAAGCGCTGGCCAAGGGGCTGCCGAATCCGTGGGATGAATCGACCGATACCTTTCATTCATTTGCGGCGGCGATGCCGGCGGATACCGAGCTCACCGCCGAGTCGCTGCGCCAGGCGCTGGGCATCGGAGCGCGCTATCAGATCGATCTGTCGTCGGCAGACAGCCGGCTCAGCCGGATCACCGAGGCGGACTGGGGCGCCGACATCGCGGGGGGATTTCGCCAGCTTCACACGGTGATGCGCGCGACCCTCGACAAGCGGTCGATCGCATTCGCCCGCGGCAAGGGCGTGGTGCGGGTCCGGGTGTGGCTGTTCGGTCGCACCGAGGATGGAACCCTGGTCGGACTGCGCTCGATCAGCACGGAGACATGATTTCACCGCCTTGCGCATGTCTTGCGCGCCGACGACCTGGCATGTAGCTGATCATCAGTTCGGTGGTGGACCCGGAAAACAACGCCAATTTGCGGCGAGCGCTGGCGCGGCGCGGTTGCGCCACGGAAAGCCTCGGCTCGACGGGGAGATCCGCCGCGCGGTGGCGGACCGCCCGCCGCAGGCTGCCACAAAGTCCGTCGAGAAAACCTTCCTCAGCCGACGGAGATCGTGCTACGGAAGAAGGAGCACTCGTCGGGCTTGCGATCGCAAACAACCAGGGCATGCTTGGCGAGGTAGATGAGTGGTAAGGGCGTGTTGATTGAATACGGGACATGGAGGGAAACGTATGGATGGGCGTGCATTGCTTCCGGATAGGCCACTTCTCGTCGTCGCGAGCGACGAGGCCCAGCGCTTCACGTTGATGCGAGCGCTGGCCAGGCATCGAGTACAGAGCGCTGCCACCGCGGCAGACGCACTGACTCGGTTGCTCGCCGGCGAGCCGGTCGCCGCAGCGGTGATCGATTCTGGTCTCTCGGATATGAATGGACTCGAGCTCCTCGAGCGAGTCCGTCCCGGTCGAACCAATCTGCCGGTGGTCCTGCTCGCGGACCAGCTCGATCGCGAGCGAGTCAATCGGGCGACGCGGCTCGGCGCATGGCTGCTATGCAAGCCGGTTGCGCCGGTGGAGCTGGAGGAGGTAGTCGGGCAGGCGCTTCGCTACGAGACGCCGGCTCCTCGGCTCGACGTCTCGGCGCTGATCGCCAAGCACGGTCTATCGCGGCGCGAGTCGGAGGTGCTCTCGCTCGCGCTCGAGGGACTGCGGCGCGACGTGATCCGCAGCCGGCTCGGCATTCGCGAGACCACGGTGAAGAAGACGGTCGCGCGGCTGCTCCGCAAGTGCGGTGCCGCATCGCTTCGCGAGATCGAGAGCAACCTCCGGGACTGGGGGCGGCCCGGCGAGCAGCGCGATGTGTCGCAAGACACCGCGATGACTGCGTGACAGATCGCTGACGAGCGGCCGCCACGGCGACCGCCCGTGCGCTTCAGGAGCCGAGCGCGAGCTGCGCTCTGGCGTCGGCCATTCGCCACGCGCGAACCGCCGCTTCGACGGCATCGATGGCTCCTTCGGCATCGACGGCGCGCGGCATCGGCTCGGTCGGCGGGGTATCGATGCACGCGCGTCGCGAGGTGCCCTCGGCCAGGCGCGGCCCATCGCCGGCACCGAGCGCACCGCGCATCTCCACGCGCTCGCCTTGTGGTGCGCGCAGCGCGGCGCCAGAGAGCCAGTGATCGAGCAGCGCAATGACATCGACAGCGCTGTGCGGCCGTTCGTCGGGACGCTTCGCGAGCAGTTGCGCCGCGAGGTCCGCCAGCTCGA
>DATIPJ010000449.1:0-7538 GCA_035472155.1 Kofleriaceae bacterium | reverse complement strand
GGCGTACATCGCGAGGTACTCCTGCTTGGCGGCCGGGTCCTTCTTCGCCGACGCTTCGTAGTCCTTGCGCAGCGTGGTCGCGGCCGAGTGCGTGTTGCGGGTGGCCGCGTACAGCGCGCGCTCGGCGATCCGGCGCTGGTTGTCCATCGCCTCGCGATCCTTCTCGTTGGCGGTGTACCAGGGCGTGCCCGGCGCGTACTTGGTCGCGAGCTCGGCGGCGGCGTTGTCGGCCGCGAACTTGTCGCCCTTGGCCTCGAACACGTTGACGATCTCCTGGTGGACGACCGGGTTGGCGGGGTTCAGCTCCCACGGCGGGCCGATCGCGATCCGGTACGAGTCGATCGCCTGGTCCCACGCCTGCAGCTCGGTGAACGCCTTGCCCATCGCGACCCAGACGTCGCGCACGTGGGCCTCGTTCTCGCGGCCCTTGTAGAACGCCTGGGCGCGCTCGAACGACTTGGTCGGGCTGGTCTCGGTCTCGCCCTCCCACGGATCGGTGAACGCGACGGAGATGTACTGGATCGACTCGTCGCGGAGCTCGAGCGGCGGCTGGTTGCCCGCGGCGACGATCGCGTCGTAGAGCTTCACGCTCTCGTCGAACCGGCGGATCGAATCGATCAGGCGGTCGCGCTTGTAGTAGCTCCACGCCAGCTTGTAGAGCGACTCGGCGTACAGCTTGGACTCGTTGCCGCCGTTGGCGACCTTGAGGTACGAGGCGATCGCCTCGTCGAGCTCGCCCGGGATCGTGAAGTGGTAGTCGGCGACGCCGCGGACCCAGGCGTGGCGCACCAGCTTGGTCTCGGCGCCCGGGTACGGCGTGCAGTCGGCGTAGGGGTCGCGCAGGTCCTTGCGCTCGATCCGCTTGAGCGCCTCCTCGCGGGTCGGCGGCTTGCTCGGCGCGTCGTTCCACTTGTACTTGTTGGCGCACGCCAGCGCGAGGAACACCTGGAGCGACTTGCGCTCGTCCTTGGTCTTGCCGTAGTAGGCGAGCAGGTACAGCGTCGACGGCGTCTGCCGATAGCTCGGGAACCGGGTCAGGATGTCCTGCCACAGCGCGGTCGACTTCGAGTAGTCGGCGATGATCGACGCCGCGTCGGGCGCGTTGGCAGCCGGCGGCCCGGCGGCCTCCTGCGCCGATAGCCGCGCCTCGACTTCCTCGTCGGCCTGGTCGATGTAGAGGTCGGCGAGGCGGAACATCGCGTCGGGCGTGAACTGCTCGTGGTTGGGATGGTTCTGCAGAAACTTCTCGATCAGCGCGACCGTGTCGCCGTGCCGGCGGCCGCGGTCGGCCTCGGTCTTGGCGATCCGATCGGCGTAGCGCTTCTGCAGGTCCGCCGTCCGGGTGTCGTACTCGCGGCGCGCGATCGCGCGCATGCGGCGGTCGTGCGTGTTGGCCGCGTTGACGAACCGCTCGTATTCGGCCTCGATGTCCTTGAGCTGTTCCCTCTCCTGCGGCGAGAGCTGGATCGGGTTGATGTTCACCGGCACCTGAGGCCGCGGCGGTCCGAGGCCCGGCCCGTTGGGCGGCGCCTGGGGGAGCGGCGCGGTGGCGCCCGGACCCGCGGCGGGCTGGCTCGTGTCCGGTTGCGGCGCCGGTTGCGACGACGACCCGGCCGGCGGCGCCGCGGGCGTCTGCGCATGTGCGATCGCCGCACCGAGCGACACCGCGAGGACCGCTCCGACGACGGTGCGGTTCATTTCGAGCCTCCCTTCGCGGGCTTCTTGGCGTCCGGCTTCTTGGCCTCGGGCTTGACCATCGGGGCGGCCGGCGCGGCGGGCTTGTCGCTGCCCGGCGCCACGCGCTTGTCGCCCACGCCCTTGTCGGGGCTGCCGCTGGGCTGGTTCAGCACGGGAGGCGGGGTCTCGAGCTTCTTGGCCGGCGCCGACGGCTTCGGCGTGCCGGCGTCGAGGATGTCCTTGAACTCGTCCTTGAGCTGCTTGAGCTCGCGCTGGCGCGACAGGTTCAACCGCTTGAGCTCGTCGTCGGTGTCTTCCTTTTGCGACCAGGCGACGTCGACATTGCCGACGTCGGTGCGGATCACGATGTCGTAGAACTTGGCCTTGACGTCGTTGAAGCTACGGCCGAGCACCTCGCCGCCGAGCGCCTTCGCCTCGGCCTCGTGCGCGTCGAGCTCCGCCCGGTAGCCCTCGAGCTCGGACTTGGCCTGGACCAGCGTGCCCCGCACATCCTTGAGGCCCTGATCGATCAGGCCGTCGATCTGTTGCTCGGCCTGCTCGAGCTGATCGGCGATCCGCGCCGCGCGGTCGCCCGAGGCGGCCAGCTTCTGCGACTTGCCGCGATCGCGGCTGGTGGCCGCCATGCCGGCGAGCTGGCGGTGCTCGGCGTCCTCGGCGCCCTTGAGCTGCGCACGCGCGGTCCGCGCCGCCGTCGAGTCGTCCCCGACGCCGGCCAGGTCGCGCCCGATCTGGAGATCGCGCCGCGCCTGGTCGAGCTCGTTCTCGATCGCCTCGGCCTCGCGCGCCGCATCGTCGAGGGAGCCGCGCAGCGTCTTCTTCTGGTCGGCCGGCATGTCGGCGCTGTCGACGCTGAACTTGCGGAGCGCGACCGACGTCGCCTGGGTGGCGCCGATCGCGTCATCGATCTCCGAGATCGTGTTCTCCACCGCGTCGTAGCGCGCCTGGGCCTGCGAGATGCGCTCGGTGGCCGCGGCCTCGGGGCTGGGCATCGACGCATAGGTCGCGAACTGCTGCTTGCGCGCAGCCGACAGGCCCGCGAGGTTGCCGGGGCTATCGACCAGGCGGAGCTGCTGCTCGGCGAGGTCGTTGCGGATCTTGATCAGGTCGTTCTGGATCGCACCGATCCGCGACCGCCGGGTCGACAGCATCGGGTACACCGCCGTCCGCGTGCCGGCAGCGAGCACGCCCTCGAGGCGCGCGATCGTCTCCTCGGTCTCGACGATGTTCGCGCTGATGTCGCCCAGGTCGGTCTCGACCGCGACCACGCGCTGTACCTCGGGCTCGTCGCGCAGGTACTGGACGGCCGCCTCGGGGATCGGCGCCGCCGCCTGAAACACGTGCTCCGAGCGGCCGGCGATCTGCGCCAGGTACTGCTCGGGCTTGGCCTCGCCGTCGGCCATCTGGACCAGCGCCGCGTACGACGGCACGTACATGTCGTGGGTCTCGCTGAACACCTGCGCGGCCTTGTCGTACTCGGTCGCCGGGTCGTCGGGCATGCGGTTGTCGAGCGTGCCCTGGATCTGCGCCTGGCGGATCATCTGCGCCTTGCGGATCCGCAGATTGCCCTCGAGGATGCGCACCGTCGGGGTCTTGGTCGACTGCGGGTCCGACAGCGAGAGCAGCTCGAGCGCGCGGAGCGCCTTGTCGTACTGCTTGGCCTTGACGTAGACCCACGCCACCTCGTAGAGCGCGTCGGGGAACAGGTCGCTGTGCCGGTCGACCAGGAGGTACGCGTCGATCGCCTTCGACTGCTGGTCGCGCTCGTAAAACAGCCGCCCCAGCGCGAGCTGCGACAGCTCGACGATGCGGCGGTCGTTGGCCGTCTTGGGCTTGCGGCCGGTCAGGTCGGCGTAGATCTCGGTCGCGCGCTGGATGTCCTTCTTGGCGACGTACGCAGTCGCCATGTAGTACATCGCCGGGAGCTCGTTCTCCGAGCCCTTGGGGACCTCCTGGAAGAAGGCGATCGCCTCGTCGTACTTGTCCTGAGCGTACGAGAGCTTCCCGCGAACGTACGGCACCGAGGGCCGACGCAGGCCGGGGCTGACCCGGTCGAGCGAAGCGACGTGCGGCGCGGCCCCGGCGATGTCCTTCTGCAGGATCGCGATCTCGATCAGCCGCTCGAGCGACGGCTGGTAGTACTTGCTGGAGACACCGCTGCTCGCGACGACCTGCTCGTAATAGGTGCGCGCGGCCCCGCGGTCGCCCTTCTGAAACAGCGACTCGGCGAGGTAGAAGCTCGCGGTCTCGCGATCGGGCCCGGGCTTGCTCGCCAGCTCGAACAGCGCGAGCGAGGCGCCCGTGTAGTCACCGAGGGCGTAGGCGACCTGGCCGTCGAGCAGGCGGCGCTGGCTGGCGGGCCCCGAGCTCTGGTTCGGGTGCGGCAGGTCGGTGGCGAGCTGGTGCGCCTCGTTCTCGTAGGCATCGAGCCTGGAGTCGATGTCGTCGGCGCGGGCGACCCCGGCGGTCCCGGCCGCGGCCACGAGCGCCACGACCAGCGGGCTGCGACCCATGGTGCGAATCAACGAGGCCAGCATGGGTTACTTCCCCGGCGGCGCGGGTGGGGGCGTTGCTGCCGGCGGGCCGGGGGGAACGGGCTGGGTGACCGACGACGGCGCCGGGCCCGGCTTGGGCGCGGTCGACTCCGCCGGCTTCTCGGGCGTGACCTGCGTGACCTTGCACTCGATCGCGGCGCGCTTCTCGAGCGGCGTGGTAGGGCCGCCCTTCTCGAAGCCCTTGCAGTCGACCTTGGCGATCTTGCCCTCGCCGGCGATGAACGTCTGGTTGCCGCGCGCCGTGAACGTGTACTTCGAGAGGTACTCGAACACGCCGTAGCCGTGGCCGCGGTAGGTCGCCACCGCCGCGAGGTTGTGGTTGCCGGGCGAAATCGGCCCGGCGAACACGTCGAAGCCTTTGGCCTTGTACAGGTTTTCGCCGGTGTCGTCGGTGCGGACGAAGACCTGCGTGCCGTCGAGCGAGTAGATCAGCTTGACCAGGCGGAACGAGGCGCCCATCTCGCTCGCGTGGGCGACGACCGCCTGTGCGCCCGCGCCGCCGCCCAGCATCTGCTCCTTGAGCATCTGGACGCGCGCCTTGAGCTGCCAGGCGCGCTCCTTGAGGGCCTGCGTCTTCTGCTCGAGGCGCCGCATGCGAACGGCGGTCGGCATGTC
Organism: Kofleriaceae bacterium; assembly: GCA_035472155.1. Taxonomy (GTDB): domain Bacteria; phylum Myxococcota_A; class Polyangia; order Haliangiales; family Haliangiaceae; genus JABFXX01. The sequence goes on along the minus strand of DATIPJ010000449.1, from coordinate 2,673 downwards.
CTCGGGTTTCACCGTCGCGACGTCGGGCGAGCCGGCGGGCTGCGCGTCGCCGGTCACCGCGGGAGTCGCGGGAGCAGCGGGCGGCGTCGGCTCCGCGGACTTCGAGGCGGTGGTGGTTGCGCCCGGCTTCTTCGCGGTCTTGTCCGGCGCCTTGTCATTGGGGCCCGCCGAGACATGTGTCGCGAAGACCAGCGAGGAAAACACGACGACCGTGGAAGTAGCTCGCATGCGCAATCTCCAACCGGCCCTTGCCGGCGACTTCGCCCACACAATGCGCGCCGGACGCGAACCGACGCTTTTTCCTGTGGAATGCTGCAGTTCTAGCACCGCACACATGGGTTCTCAAGCCAACGAGTCTTGGGTTTCCTTCATCTCACGGGGTCCTTCTGCGCTCGCGGGAAGGACTCAGATGCGACCACAAACGTTCGAGCACGGCATCGATTCCACCGCCGGTGGCAGCTGACATCGTGAGCAATTCGACACCCCGGCTAGAAAACGCCTTCCGATGCACGTCGACATCGTCAGATGCCGTGGCGTCGATCTTGTTCAATACGACCACTTGCGGCTTGTCCGAGAGCCCGGGCGCATAGCGCGCAAGCTCGGAATTGATCACGTCGAAATCGTCCAGCGGCGAACGGTCGGGGCCCGTCGTGAAGGTGGCCTCGACGATGTGAAGTAGGACACGACAGCGCTCGACGTGCCGAAGAAACTGGTGTCCGAGCCCTGCACCCTCGGACGCTCCCTCGATGAGCCCGGGGATATCGGCAATGACAAACGTGCGCTCATCGCTCAGCCGGACGACCCCCAGGTTGGGGACCAGGGTGGTGAACGGATAATCGGCAACCTTGGGCCGCGCCCGCGAGACTCTCCGGATGAACGTGGATTTACCGACGTTCGGATAGCCCAGCAGCCCGACATCGGCGAGCAGCTTGAGCTCGAGCCGCAGGGTCCGGTGCTCTCCGGGAGTCCCGGGCTCCGCGGTGCGCGGCGCCTGGTTCCACGGCGTCTTGAAGTGGATGTTGCCGCGCCCGCCCTTGCCGCCGCGCGCAATCACGAATTGCGAGCCGGCCTCGGCCAGATCCGCCATCGGGGCGATGACCGGCGCCCGTTCTCGACCCCCGCCCGGTGTCGCCATCGACGCGTCCCCTGCGTCTCCGTCGCCCGTGTACCCCGTGTCCTCCGCGTCCCCCTCCGCTCCTCCCCCTGCTCCTCCCCCTGCTTCCCCGCCTGTTTCCTCGTCGGGTTCCCCGTCCGCGTAAATGACCGTGCCGACCGGGACGCGAAGCACGAGATCCTCGCCCCGGGCGCCGTACTGGTCCTTGTTGCGGCCGTCCTCGCCGCGATCCGCCGCGTAGTGCCGTCGATACTTGAAGTCGAGCAACGTCGCTAGCCCCGGATCGGCGACGACCAAGATGCTCCCGCCATCGCCCCCATCGCCGCCGGATGGGCCCCCGCGGGGCACTCCGTCCTCGCGCCGGAATGCGGCCGAGCCGTTGCCGCCGTCGCCGGCCTTCACGTGTATGACGGCTTCGTCGATGAATTTCATGACCTGACTCGCATACTTCACCACGAGGTCGCGGTCGACAGATAGCCGCGGAATGCGCTTGTCGCGGCACGTGTCAGTAGGAGGATCGAACGCGGTGGATGGCGAATCAGACATGGCGCAAAAACGGCGGGCTCGCCAGCTGGATCCACGGTCCATGGCCACGGGCGACAAGCCGCCGCACCGAGGTGGCCTCGGAAACGTGCCGGCCGGCGGAGGCGGCGCGATGACGTGGACCTCCGTGTGGACCCGGGCGGTGATCGTGCCTGCGAGCCAGCGCGCCGGGGCGGCGATGCTGGGCTGCGGGATCGTCGCAGCCGTCGTGTTCGGGCCCACGGCGATGCGTCCCGCGGACCTGACCGGGCTCGCGCTGCACGTGCCGGCATTCGGGGCCGTGCTGGCAGTGACGTGGCTGCTGGTCTTCGTGCCGACGGCGCGCATGGTCGTTCGCGCCGCACCGGCTGCGTACCTCCAGAGCTTGCCCGGCAACCCGCGTGCGGCACGTGCCGTCGCCGCGGTGGCGCTGATCGTTCTTCAGCTCCCGTGGGTGGTGCTGTGGATCTGGGGCGAGGCGTGGCTGGGTGCGGCGATCGTGCTGGCGAATACCGCGCTGATCGTCGCGATCGCGCGGTGGCGCCCGCCGCAGGTGCGCGCGCGGTTCTCGGCGTGGCGGAGCGAGGGCCAGGCGCTGCGCGCGATCCACCTGCGGGCGCTGCGGCGGCGGGCCGGCGATGCGCTGGTGCGCGGCGCGGGCCTGGCGATCCTCGCGGGCGCCGCGGGCGGGTTGCTGGTGCGCAACAACCACCTGAGCGGCGAGCCCGCGGGGGTCATGGGTGCGTCGATCATCGCCGTCATGTTGATCCCGGCGCAGATCGGCGCCGCGCTGGTCACCCTGGGCGCGCATCGCGAGACCGGCTGGATCGCGCAGTCGATGGGCATCGCGCGGCGCACGCGGATCGCGGCGCTCGTGTTCGCGATCGCGATCGTCCACGTTGTCGCGGCGGTGATCGCGGTGATCGCCGCCATGGCCGTCGCCGGCGCGCAGCCCTGGCTGCCGGTGCTCGCGCTCGCGGTCGCGCTGGGGACCAGCCTCGGTGAGGCGCGCGCGATGCTCGTCGGCGAGGGCTCCC
>DATIPJ010000448.1:0-17563 GCA_035472155.1 Kofleriaceae bacterium | reverse complement strand
CGCCCCGCGCGGCGCCGAGCTGTTGCGGCTGGCGATGTGCGGTGCCGGCGCCGGTTTCCTCGCCGCGCTGCGCTGGGCGCCGAGCTGGACCTGGATCCCGCTCGTGCTGCTCGCCTGGGCGCTCGGCGTCGCGGCCGATGTCGTCGAGCGCGGCGCGGGCGAGCTGCGGCGGCTCGCCACCGGGGCGCGCCGGGCGATCGCCGTGGTGCTGGTGTTTCAGTACGTGTGCCTGGCCTGGGTGTTCTTCCGCGCCAGCTCGTTCGACGGCGCGCTGGCCGTGCTCCAGCAGGTGGCGCGCCTCGAGACCGACCACGCCAACCTGGTCCCGGTCGTGACCCTGGCGCTCACCGCTGGCTTCGCCTGTCACCTGTGGGCCGACGGGTCGTTTCGCTGGCTGCGCCTGCGCTTCGTCGCGTTGCCGCCGTGGGCCCAGGGCGCTGCGCTGGCCGCCGTCGCGCTGGTCCTCCGCGAGCTCGGCCACACCAAGATCGTCCCGTTCATCTACTTCCAGTTCTGAGTCCCCGCGTGACGCGAGGACGTAACGCCGATGTTACCGATCGCACGATCCGATCGGCCAACACCATGACACGAGGTGATCGTGAACGCGGACGTCCGGCTGCACCTTGCCGATGCCGAGCGCGCCTGGCGCGGCGACGATCCCGCGTCCGCGCGCGCGGCGTTCCTCGAAGCGGGGCAGTGCGCCGCGGGCTACCAGCTGTGGCGCTCCGCGCTGCGCTGCTATCGGCGCGCCCTCGAGATCGACCTCGTCGACCCCGCGCCGATCGTGCGCATTCTCCAGATCCCGCCGCGCATCGTTCCAGCCGCGGAATGGACCGACTACGCGCACGCGCTCGATCGCCACCGCTGGGCGTCGTTCGGCTGCCGCCCGGCGCAGATCGTCACGGGCGACCTCGGCGCGCGCGTCGAGTGCCCGTCGGCCGGCTTCGTGATCGAGCTGATGATGACCGCCGACGACCTCATCGAGGCGCGGCCGGAGGCGCGGTTCACCGGCATGCCGCTCGCGATGGCGCTCATCATCCTGCGGCGCGCGATGTGGCTCGCGCCGCGCGACGCGGTGCCCGAGCCGGCCTCGCTCCGGGTCGCGTTCGACGGCCGGCCCCAGGTCCGCCTCGATGAGCTCGGCGACTGGGAAGCGATCGATCCCGGCCCACCGTAGGCGAAACGCGGTAACGTCGCTGCAACATCAGCGGCGAGCGTCTTGCTGCTTCCACCCCACGTGATGGCCGGGCCCTACAAGTACGCATTCTGGATGGCGGCGGTCGCCGCGCTGTGGGGGAGCAACGCCCGGGCGGATTCGCCGGCCCCACCCCCGGCGCAGACCGCAGCCCCGCAGGCGCTGACCGACGCCGCGGCGGCGGACCTCGCCCAGGGAGAGGCGATCGAGATCTTCGACGAGCGCCCCGACAAGCCGTTCGATCGCGACACCGAGCTGCGGCTGACCGGCGAGCAGCTGGCGGCGCGCGGCGCGGTCGACCTCGCCACCGCGCTCGCGCTGCTCCCCGATGTCACCGTGCGCGATGCCGGACGCGGAGGCTTCAACATCGACATCCGCGGCGCGCGCAAGGGCGCGGTCGCCGTCGTGATCGACGGGGTGGTGGTGAGCGACCCGTACTACGGCACCTTCGACGTCTCGACGATCCCGATCACCGACATCGTGCAGATCCGCATCGCGACCACGCCGCAGTCGCCGATCGACGGCCCGGGCGGCCCGGGCGGCGTCATCGAGGTCCACACCCGCGACGCGATCGGCCCGCAGCTCGTGATCGGCCGGCTCACGGCGGACTCGCTGCCCAGCTTCGGCGTGACGGGCATGGCGCGCGCCACGCTCTTGCCGCACCTGGCGCTGCGGCTGTCGGCGTCGGGCCTGGGCGGCGCGCGCGAACTCGAGCTACCGGGCGACGCCTCGATCGGCGAGAGGCGCTACGCCGCGACCGGTGCCGGCCGGCTCGAGTACCGCAAGGGCGACCGCCGCATCGCGATCGACGGCTTCCTCGACGATCGCCACTACATCTCGCCACCGAGCGACACGATGCGCAGCTCGATCCTCATGATCGACCGCGAGACCTCGGCGCGCACGTCGATCAAGGGCGACGATCGGTTCGGCAGCCTGCAGCTGCAGGCGCAGGCGTGGACGCACTACTTGATGCGGCGCTCGCGGTTCTACCTCGATCCCGACCTGACCTCCCAGCAGCAGGTCGAGAACCTCCAGTCGCTGCGCAGCGGCGCGATGGCGCTCGCGACCCGTCCGTTCTGGAGGGAGTTCCGCTGGGCGGCGTCGACCACCGTCGATTTCGAGAAGGCCGTCGTCTCCAACATCGCGAACGAGGCGGTGCGCGGCAAGACGTTGATCCTCGAGCCGGCCGGCGATGTGCAGTACGAGCACCGCGCGCTGCGCGCCGACGTCTCCGCCGGCGTCGCGATCCCGTTCGGCGTCGACGCCAACCCCTGGCCCGAGGCCAAGGCGGCCGCGAGGTACCGCGCGATGCCCGACCTCGAGCTCACCGCCACCGGCGCGTACAAGGGCCGCACGCCGAGCCTGCGCGAGCGCTTCGACTCGGTCAACGGCAACCCCGATCTCGGGCCCGAGCGCGTCGCGCACGCCGAGGTCCGCGCGGTCGAGCACATCGTCGAGCGCCTGCACGTCGAGGTCGCGCCGTACTTCAAGCGCTCGACCGGCACGATCGTCGCGTCGCGCGATCCGATGACGCTCGGCCGGCTCACCAACCTCGGGATCGTGCGGTTCTGGGGCGTCGACACCCAGGCGCGCGTCGCCGTGCACCCCCTGGCCGACGTCGGCGGCGGCTACTCGTACGTCAGAGCCCACTCGAGCGACACCGGCGACGATCCACTCGACCGCCTGCCGCACCACCGCTGGGATCTCTGGGCGCAGGCGCGGCCCGATCCGCGGATCTCGGTCCTCGCGCGCGCCAGGTACTTCGGCGCGGCGAACGATCAGACCCGGCGGGTCAGCGGCTATCTCGTGTTCGAGGCCTGCGTCACCGCGCAGATCACCAAGGAGTACCTCGGCGTGCTCCGCGTCGACGACCTCGCCGACGAGCAGCCCGAGACGCGCGCCGGTTACCACACGGCCGGCCGCGTGGTCTCGGTCGTCATGCAGGGCAGCTGGCAGTAGCGCTACAGCACGATGTGCCAGCCCAGCAGCATCACCGGGATGGTGGTGTTCGGGTTGCCGGCCAGCGGCGGCGGCAGCGCCACCGCGGGGTTGTCGAACCGGCGAATCTCCCACTCGATGATCGCCACGCTGCCCTGAGGGCCGTGGCCGGTGGAACGGATGATCAACTGGCCGTCGCCGTCCGTGTCGCTGCCGACCGGGGCGTCGAACTTGGGATCGTCACGGTTGTTCAGGATCTCGACGTTGAACCAGGCGTTCTGATCCGCTGTGAACGGATTTGCGGGATTTCCCGGCTGCGCGCCGTTGGCCGGGAACGCGGGCACCTCGACCGTGAGGTTCTTGGTGTGCGTGAAATCGCTCCAGAACCGCGTTCCCTCGACGTAGTTGGTGCGCAGGAACTCGATCGCCATCGCACCGCCGCTCTCCGCGGCGTAGGTCGCGATCGACCCGGCGCGGTCGTTCGTCGACGCCTTGAGGCTCGACTGCACGCTCACCACCGTGAGGCTCCCCAGGGTGGCGAGCGAGGACATGACGATCAGCGCGAGCAGCAGCGAGTTTCCTCGCTCAGGATCCCGGCGCGGTCGGGAACTGGTCATCCGCGCCGTAGTGTACGGGGTTCCGGCTGGGGATTGGCACCCCATTCCGCACCCCTCGATCACATGCCTGTAACTCGGTCTCCAGCGCTTGCGAAAGGCATGACGCTTGCTCGAGGTCGCGCGTCATGCGCCATCTCTTCTGGATCGCATGTTTCTCGGTGGGGTGCGCCGGGCAGGCGCCGGTCGGCAGCGGCGGCGACGACGACATGATGCCCGATGCGGGCGTCGTCGGCCGGAGCTGCCCGCTACCGATGACCAGCGCGGACGCAGGCCCCCAGACTGCGCTCAAGGCGCAAATGTGCAATGTCCCGGGATCGCAAGGTGCGTCGCACTGGTACCGGCTCTCCGCCGCGCTGCCGGGCTCGCCGACCGACATCGTCCAGATCGAGCTGTGGGACAACCTCGGCGCGTTCACCGGCGGGACGGTTCACACCGGGACGTTCACCCTCAGCGGCAACGACGCCGACCGCGCCAAGTGCGGCGTATGCGTGCGCAGCATCGGTCTCAAGGGCATGACCGGCAGCAAGGAGTACTTCGCGACCGGCGGCACCGTGAAGGTCGACGCCGTCGGCGCCGCCAACACGGCGTTCTCCGCCACGGTCAGCAACCTCCAGCTCGTCGAGATCGACACCGGCAGCCTCAAGCCGATCTCCGGCGGCTGCACGGCGGCGCTCGCGGGCATCAAGATCGACGGGACGGTGATGCAGGTCGGAGGCGCCGGCGGTGGTGGCGGGGGCGGCGGCGGAGGCGGCGGGGGCGGCGGCGCCTGCGCGACCGGCGTCGGCGACTGAGCCGCGCAAGCGTTGCGCGAAGCTCAGGGCGATCGACGGCCGCTGCGGCGCGATCGGTGAACGCGCGCTCAGGGCGCGTTGCCGTACGGATTCGACGGATCGATCGCGCGTCCGGCGTTGGCGCCGTACGGGTTGTTGGGATCGATGGTGCGAAGCGGCCTGTTACCGCCCGCGGGGTCGACCTCGGGCTGCGAGGGAGGGCGAGGCGGCTGCGTGCGCTGCGGCTCGGGCGTGCGCGCCACCTCGTTCTGCGGAGGCTGTGGCGTGGCGGGCCGGACCTGCGACTGGGGACGGCTGGGGCGCTCCGGCGTGGCCTGCAGGCGCTCGAGGCTGAGGTCGAGCTTGGTGTTGGAGTCGAACGTGATGGCGACGATCTTGGTGACGTGGCCCGGCGCGCTCGCGCGGACGTGGTGGACGTCGCTGTCCTTGCGGTAGTTGCCGCCGAACGGGTTGCCGGCGAGCTCGGCGTCGTCGATCCACAGGCTCGCGTTCGACGGGCTGACGCGGATCTCGATCTTCACCACGTCGGTCTTCTTCCCGGAAGCCATCACACCGGGTGCGGACGTGGGTGGCGCAGGAGCGACCTGCGGAGGCGGCGGCGCGGGCTGCACGGGCGCCTCCACCGGCGCGGGCGCCACCGTCATCGGCTGCGCGGGCGCTGGCGCGGCCGCGGGCGCCGGGTCGTCCTCCGCCACGTGCGGCGGGTCGCCGGACTTGAGCGCGATGACGCCGCCGACCACGAGCGTGACCACCGCCGTGCACGCCGTGACGATCAGCGGCATGCGGCTGCGGCGGTTGATCTGGCTCTGGCTGCTCGGCGCGGCGACCGCGGCGTTCGCGGTCTCGCCGCTCGGCGGATCGTCGGAGCCCGGCATGCTGAAGCCGATCGAGCTCATCGCGCGACCGCCGCGCGTGCCCGTGGTCCGCAGCGAGACATCGATGACCGGCAGGTCGTCGCGCGTGGCGCCGGCGCGGGCCCGCGCCACGTACGCCTCGATCAGCGAGCTGGCGCGCACCCGGTCCTCGCGGAACAGCACCGAGACGTACCCGCCGAGGTCGCCCGGGGACACCGTCTGGCCCGAGCTCGCGACGTAGCGCTCGAGATGGCGCTGGAAATCGCCGGCGGACTGGTAGCGCTCGTCGCGGTTCCACGCCATCGCGCGCGCGCAGATCTGGTCGAGCTCCGCCGGTATCGACGGGTTCACCGACGATGCGCGCGGCAGGTCACCGGCGACCAGCGCCCAGAGCTTCTCGTCGTCGCGCTGGTTGTTCCACAGCCGGCGCCCGGTGATGGCCTCCCACAACATGACGCCCGCCGAGAACACGTCGGCGCGGGCATCGACCTTCTGGCCGCGCGCCTGCTCCGGAGACATGTAAGCGACCTTGCCCTTCAGGATGCCGACGCGGGTGTCGTGCGACGAGTCCGACGCCTTGGCGATCCCGAAATCGAGCAACTTCACATGCCCACTGAACGTCACGAACACGTTCTGCGGGCTGACGTCGCGATGCACGATGTTCAGTGCTGTACCGTCGAAGTCGGCGAGCCGGTGGGCGTGATCGAGCCCGGCCAGCATCTCCGAGATGATATGAAGCTGCATCGCGGGCGTGATGGTCTGCCCCGTCGCCTTCGAGCGCCTCCGTACATGGTCCAGGCAGCGGCCCTCCAGATACTCCATTGCCAGGAAGTACCGGTCGCCGTCATTGCCGACCTCATTGGTCTGGACAATGTTGGGATGCGAGAGCCGCGCGGCGAGCCGCGCTTCGTCGAGGAACATGGTCAGGAACGCCGGCTCCTCGACGAGCTCAGGCTTGAGCTCCTTCACCACGGCCAGCTTGTGGAAGCCGGCCACGCCCTGCACCATCGCGAGGTAGACGACGCCCATTCCTCCTCGGGCGATCTCCGCGATCAACTGATATTTACCGAGCGCGCTGCCCCTGTCTTTGAGCATTCTCGATGACCCTGTGGACGCCGCGGATTTTGAGGTCCGCCCCGGCGTAGCTGTCTTACCAGACGCCAATGCAGGTTTGCTATCAAGTTCGACGGCTGGTCAACACAACGCTATTTCTTGTTCGTCTCGATTATATATTTTGGGATCGGCTGCTGGTGTGATGGCATGTAGTAGCAGTGGCGTGCCGCAAGGTTGGTTAGCGCATGCTCACGATCAAAATGCGTGAAATAGCGCGCCTCTAGGCGCGCCATGAGCAAACGACTGCGCGAACTGCGCGGTGTGCTTGTACAGCGAACCTCGAATTGCATCCACTCCGTACGGGCCATTGCCGCACAACGCGGCAAGGCAGTTTCCAGCGCCGCGGATCGTGCGTCGATCGGCCGCACCCCTGTTTCTGCGTGAGGTCGCGCGGCAGAACACACGACGTTCGAGCGGACGTTCCGACGCCCGTGCGGCCGCGAGCCATCGCATCGCGCGAGCCTGCTCGGATGCGCATCGCTGCGCACCTGTCACGCGGAGATGACGCCGCGGGCGAGCGCTGGGTGGCCTCGCCTCAGCGGGTCTACCTGGTGCCCGAGCTTGCGCCGGACCTCCCGCCGGACCTGGCGCCGATCGATGTACCAGCCGACCCCAACGGCCTGGCCTACGATCGCGACCGCGAGACGCTCTACGTCGCCGACGGCGAGACCGGCGCGATCCTCGCCGTCGAGCAAGGCCGCCCCCGCCGCGTCGCCGCGATCGACTCCGGTGGCGTGGTCGCGAGCAACCGCCTCGGCGGCATCGCGGTGGCGCCCGACGGCACGCTCTGCGTGGCTCGCCTCGGTCACGGCTTCGCCGGCGCGATCTTTCGCGTCGGCCGCGCGGGCAGCATCGCGGGGGCCGCCCCGGTCGTGCTCGCCGGTCTGTCGCCGGCGCTGTGGCGGCTCGGCATCACCCATGGCGCCGAGCTCGCCGGCGGCCGCGCCCACGCGTGCACCACGCTGGCCACCGACATCGATCGCCCGGATTCCATCGCCGCACGCGGCCCCGACTCGGTCGTGATCAGCACGTTCGATGGCGACGCCCGGATCGGCGGCGTGCGGCGGCTCTGGCTCGACGGGACCTCCCAGCTCATCGCGCGCGGCGACTGGGAAGCCCGCGGCGTCGCGACCGACGGCCGGCGCGTCTTCGTGGCCGCGCGCCGCGGCGGCCGCATTCTCGTATTCCCGATCTGATATCCGATCTCGACAGCTGATCTCAGGACTGCAGATCAGGCGGGCTTCGCCCGGGCGGCGACCAGGCGGCGGGCCAGCACCATGCACCCCAGCCCGAGGATGACGGCGAACCACAGCGTCGCCAGACGGGTCAGCAGCGTGGCGTCGAGCGCCACCGCGCGGCTGAGCTTCGCCGTGCCGATCACCAGCAGCACCGTCATCGCGCCCTCGGTGACACCGAGGCCGCCGGGCAGGAACGACAGCGCGCCGGCGATCGTCGTCGAGGCGTAGATCGCCATGGCGAGGCCGAGGTCGAGGTGCGCACCCGGAAACGCATTGACGATCAGCGAGAAGCCGACGCACTCGCACGCCCACGCCGGCACGGCGAGCGCGGTCGCCAGCGTGAGCGGTGCCGGGCGGCACAGCGTCGCGACCCCGTCGTACATCGCGTGGAGCTGCCGGCGGTACCGCCGCACGACCCGCGGGGTGCTCACGAGATCGATCAGCGCGCGGGTCGGCCGCGGCCACGCGAGCAGGACCAGCCCGAGCGTGATCAGGCACGATGCGCTGATCACCAGCGTGGTGGCGATGCCGTAGGTCGCGCTGCCCACCACCGCGAGCAAGAGCAGCGCGATCAGGTCGGTGAGGCGCTCTGCCACAACGATCGGGGCAGTCCGGGTCACCGGGATGTCGTGAAGCTCGCGCAACAGGTAGCTCTTCACGAGCTCGCCGAGCTTGCCGGGAGTGATCGAGAGCGAGAGGCCCGCGCCGAACACGAGGATGCTGGTGCGCCGCGGCACCACGACCTCCTGGCGGCGCAGATACGCCTCCCAGCGCGCGAGTCGGATTGCGTAGTTGGCGAGCGCCAGGCCGAGCGCGCCGACGAACGCGGGCCAGTAGAAGCCGTCCAGCTGGTCGGCGAGCTTGCGCACGTCGCCGAATGCGGCGACCGCAGCAGCTCCGATGACAATAGCGGACACGCCCCAGATCCAGCGACGCACCCGTGTTGCCGTAACATACTTTCTCGCCGGGATCCGCCTGCCGGCCACGGGATCGAGCGGCCGCAGGGGCTCGCTGCTTGGCTCCCGATCGTCGTTCGCTTCGCTGCTCGGTCCAGTCATTCCCTCCCGCCCTCCGTGGCTCGGTGTCGCGCGCGACTTGGCATCGTGACATTGCCAATCACAATCGCGACTACGCCGCCGAGCCGCCGCCAAACCTTCGGGAGTCGCACGTCGAGAACCGGACCTGATACGCGCCCGGACCGGAAAACCTGCCCGCTTTGCGGCCCGCACGATAAAGACGTTGTTCGCGCCGAAACTTCCCGCGAAAAAACTGCGCTGGACTGGCGGCCGCGACCGCTGATTTTCGCTTCTCGTCGGTGGTCGACCGTGATAGGTAGGTGCGTGGGCGAGAAACAAGGGATTGGGGTGTGGCCATTTGCTGTATGGACTTCGATCTGTGCGGCTTGGTTGATCATCGTGTGGTGCTGGGGCGCGCTTCACCTCGCGATGCCAGTCGACGACACCTTCTATTACTTCAAGACTGCCGTGAACCTCGGGCACGGGCTTGGCTCGAGCTTCGACGGCATCAACTCCACCGATGGATATCATCCGCTGTGGCTCGCGTTCCTGGCGCTGCTGTTCAAGCCATTCGGCGATGACATCGTGCTGCTCACGCGGATCGCGTTCACGGTCCAGCTGATCATGATCTGGTGCGGCGGCGCCTTGCTGGCGCGGCTGCGCGACGCCGGCGGGCCGAAGGTGCTGTGGCCGCTCGCGCTCGTGCTCGCCAATCCGTTCGCCGCCAAGATCGTTCTGTGCGGACAGGAGACCGCGCTGCAGTTCCTGTTGTCGAGCGCTGCGCTGACGCTGTGGTGGTCGCTGCGCGAGTCGCCGCGCGGCTATCGCCCGATCCAGTGGGCCGGGCTCGCGGTGGTCTGCGCGCTCGCGACGCTGTCGCGCCTCGACACCGCGTTCTTCGGCGTGGCGATCCTGGCGATGCCGCTCGTCGCGCCGAGCGATGCCGAGAAGCAGGCCGGCCCGACGGCGCGGCTGCGCACGACCGCGCTCGGGACGATCGTGTTCGGCTGCCTGATCGGCGCGTTCCTCCTCTACCGCCTCGTGGCGTTCCACCACCTCATGCCGGTCAGTGGCGCGATCAAGCAGCACCTCGATGCCGACGAGGTGGCGCCGCGCGCGGCCCGGCTCGCCGTGCTCGTGATCGCGGCCCTCGCGATCGCGTGGATCTGGCGCGCGGCGCGTCGCCGCCAGGGCGTGTTCGCGCTGCTCGCGCCCGCGGTCGCCGGTGCCGCCGTGGTCGCGATCTACAACTTCGCGGTGCGCGGCGAGATGTCGCCGAGCCTGGTCCGGATCTGGTACCTCGAGCCGTATCTCCTGGTCGGCAGCCTCGCGATCAGCGCCGTGCTCGCCATCCCGGGCCGCCGGCTGCCGGTCGCGCTGTTCGGTGCCGGGGCGGGCCTGTGGCTCGCGCTCTGTGTCTTCACGTGGCAGTACCGCTTCGAGACCCGGTCGTACAGCCTCTACATCGCGGCCGAGCGCCTGTCGCGCTGGGTGGACCAGCACAGCGAGGTCGGCACCGTCGGTGCGGCGTGGGACGCGGGCTTTGCCGGGGCGTTCACCCGCAAACCGGTGATGAACCTCGACGGCCTCATCAACTCGTGGGAGTTCAAGGAGAAGTACCTCGACCAGGGCAAGGTCGACGACTTCATCCTGCGCCAGCAGCCGGTGGATTTCGTCATGCAGTTCGCCTGGCCAGGCACCGTGCGCGGCATCGCGCGCCGCTTCGAGCGCGAGCAGCTGCCGACCGCGCCGCGCATGCAGACCACCGTGACCGGCGGCCAGGACCGAGCCGCGCTCTCGGGCCGCTGGGGCGTGGACCTGACGCCGTTCACCGTCGCACGCGTCGAGTGCGTGACCGCGTCGATGGCCTACGATCCGACGACGACGGTGGGTGCGGCGTACTTCTTCGTGCTCACCCGCGCGCGGCTGCCTGGCAGGATGACGCTCGCGGAGTTCGCCCTGGCGAACAAGACGCGCACGTCGTGCGACGGCTTCACCTACGCGCCGTAGCCCGTCGCGAGATCACGTCGCCTTGGCGCGGCCACGCCGGCGGCGCGCGAGGATCGCGAGGGCCGCGATCGGCAGCGCGAAGATGCCCGCGACCAGCAGCATCGTGCCGCGCAGGCGGTGCATCCAGCCGCGCGCGCTGTAGCGCGATGCAGGCTCGCTCGCTTCGTCCGCGGGCTCGTCGGCGACCTCGCCGCGCGCGGGCAGGGCGACCCCACCGGGCGCGTCGGTGCCGGCCGTCACCGTGCAACCGTCGCTGGCGCTCGCCAGCTCGAAGATCAGCGGGCGACCGGGCAGGCCACCGCCGCCGCCGGGGGTGATGGTCACCACGCAGCGCCCCGACCTGGCCGCGGCGATGACCGATGCCGTCCCGTCCTTGGCCTCCGGCGCATCGAAGACGACGTGGCGCGCGGCCGCCCCGCCGGGCACGCCGTAGGTCATCGCGGACGGGGTCGCTCGCGCGGCGGCGCCTCGGGCGCTCGAGGCGATCACGTAGCTCTGCTTGCCGGCCCGCAACACCGAGGCGCCCAGGACGGCGGCGTTCTGCCTGGGCGCCGGGTCGACCGAATCGTCGTTGATCGACGCGACGGTCGCGGGCGCCTCGCTGTCGCCGAGCGCATCGAGCACATGTACGCCGACCGCGAATGGCCCCGGTACGGTGACCGAGTACACGTCGACGTCGTAGCGCGCCGCGATGCACGACCCGCAGGGAAACCGGCAATCGCCGGGACAGTTGCCCTTGGGCAGCTTGGCGACCTGCGGCGCGCCACCCGAGAGCTTCACGCGGTGGATCGCCAGCCGCGAGCCGCCGACCTTGCCGACGGCCACGCCGCGCGGCGCGTCGAGCGCCAGCGTGCCGGCGGTGTTGGTGTGAAACGTCAGGTACATGTTGCGCGTCGCGCTCTCGGTGAGCACGCGATCGATCGCGACGATCTCGCCCTCGGGCAGCATCACCCAGTCGCGATGAGCGTACTTGATGTCGCTCGGCAGGCCGTTGTACTCGAAGCCCTTCGCAAAGTCGCTGCGCGCGGCGAACACCCGGTCGGTCGTCGCACGCACCCACGGCATGCTCGCCTCGCCCCACGGGCCCTGCGTGCCGGCGTACGCCTCGGGCGCGCTGGTGTCGGCGGACACCGCGTTCGTGCCGCGGGTCGAGAACTGCCCGTAGTTCGAGCTGTCGACGATGAGGTGGTCGCCACCGCGGCTCCATACGAAGTTGCCCGCCGCGAAGTGCGCGTGGTCGGCCTTCGGCGAGCCCGACATGAACACCGCCCACAGCGCATCCTCGCCCCAGCTCGTGCGCACGTAGAGGTTGCCCACGCCGCGCGCGAGGTACCACAGCGGCGGCGCCGGCTTCTGCGCGCGATAGTCCGCGGGCGCGACATTGCGCGCCTCGCCGAGCGCGTTCCAGACGTTGTATCCGCCGAGCTTGCGATCGCGCACCACGAACGCCGCCCACGCAGCCGCCTGATCGCTCGACGGCCCGACGAGCACCGCATCGAGCTGGTTCGCCGCCAGGCTCGGGTACACCGCATAGGCGCCTTCGCCCTCGTAGTCGCCATTGCCGGTGAACTGCAGATCTTGCTTCGGCAACATGCCGTACATCGAGCGGAGCCCCACGCTGCGCAGCCACGCCTCCAGCTCGGGCTGCGGCGCGCCATGCTCCACCACCGCGCGCGTCGCGACGGCATACTCGAGCACGCTGAACGGCCCGTACTGCCAGCTTCCCCAGTCGCCGCCGACCAGCAGCCCGGCCGGCTGTCCGACGCCGCCGCTCGCGCCGCGCAGCCCCTTGCCGACGAGGTCGCGCGCGAACACCTCGCGCAGCGTCTCGGTCCACAGGTGCTTGTCGGTCTCGCCGTCGGTGCCGATCGCGATCGCCCCGAGCGTCTTGGCGATCGCGAACCCTGCATGGTAGTTGGCGCCCGGATAATCGCGCAGATATCCAAACCGCGAGTACGCATCGATCCAGGCGGTCAGGCACTGCCGCGTCTGCCGCCGCAGCGCCTCGTCGGCCTCGCCGTACAGCCAATCATACGTGACCGCCAGAAACGGCCCGTACGAGCGCATCGGGTACCAGGTGTCGTGGGTGACGGTCAGCAGCGCCGGCGGCGCCGGATACTCGCCCTTCCAGCCCGACCAGCCCTTCGCCGCCTGGTCCGGAGTGCACCCCAGCGCGTCGCCCACCTTCTGGTCGTCACCGAGCGCGATGCGCCAGTACTTCAGCGCCTGCGCCAGATGGGTTTTCTGCCCGGTGACGCGGTACGAGAATGCGCACGCCAGCGCCGCGCCCGGCCACGTGTCGCCGTTGACGCCGCCGCGCTCCTTGAATTCCTGGGGCAGGTCGATCGTCCGCTGGCAGCGTGCGACGAGCTTGGCCGCCGCCGAGTCCGGCGTGCGCGCCCGCGCCGCATACGCCGCAACGTCGGCCGGTCGCATGAACAACCGCGGGTGCGGCCCCGACGGCACCGGCGGGTCTGCCGCCCACGCCGTTGCGGTGGTGCCGACCCCCAGCACTGCGGCGATCGCCATCAGCGACATCCGCACCGCCGTCATCCGCATCGCCCTCATCGCCGACCGTCGGGAGCTGGCCACAGCATTCTCCTCTCCGAAGTACCGATCATTGTACGCCGCAGGCGTGTCACCGGCGAAGCCGCGTGTCAGGATTCGCGCAATGCCGCGCTCCAAGGTCGCCGTACTGCGGGTTCGTCCGGATCACATCCTCGAGGACATCGATCGCCTTCATGCACTGGCCGAGGTCGAGCGCGCGCTCGCACCGGGCGCGACGACGATCCTCAAGGACAACATCTCGTGGCACTTCCCGTTCCCGGCGGCCAACACCACGCCCTGGCAGCTCGAGGGCACGATCTGTAGCCTGCGCGCGCGCGGCTATGCCGACCTGGTGTGCGTCCAGAACAAGACCGTCGTGACCGATGCGTTCAAGGGCGAGGACCTCAACGGCTATGTCCCGGTGTTCAAGAAGTACGACATCCCGGTCCGCTACAACTTCAAGCCCGAGGAGATGACGTGGTCGGTGTACCGGCCGCGCGCCAGGATGCGCGTGCTCGACAACATCTTCCCCGAGGGCATCCAGATCCCCGATGCATTCCACGGGGCCAACATCGTCCACCTGCCGACGGTGAAGTGCCACATCTACACCACGACGACGGGCGCGATGAAGAATGCGTTCGGCGGCCTGCTCAACACCCGCCGCCATTACACGCACTCGTGGATCCACGAGACGCTGGTCGACCTGCTCGCGATCCAGAAGGAGATCCACGCCGGCCTGTTCGCGGTCATGGACGGCACCACCGCGGGCGATGGCCCGGGCCCGCGCACGATGCGCCCGGTGATCAAGGACGTCATGCTCGCGTCGGCCGACCAGGTCGCGATCGACGCGGTCGCGGCCTCGATGATGGGGTTCGACCCGATGGAGCTGCCGTACCTCAAGCTCGCCGACGAGGCGGGGCTGGGCAACGCGCGCCGCGAGTCGATCGACGTCGTCGGCGATACGGCGCTCGCCGATCAGCGCTGGGGCTTCTCGGTGGGCGACAACGGCGCCTCGATGGTCGGCGACGTGATGTGGTTCGGGCCGCTCAAGCGGTTCCAGAAGCTGTTCTTCCACACGCCCCTGGTCAATCTGTTCGTGCTCGGCTCGGAGGCCTACCACGACTACTACCGCTGGCCGTTGCGCGACCGCCGCGTGTTCGAGCAATGGCGCCAGACCACGGACTGGGGAAAGCTGTTCCAGCACTACCAGGCCCACGGCACGCTCGCGGGTGCGCCCCCCGCCGAGCACCGCGCGGGCTGAGCGCGGGTCGGCGATGCGCGTCGACGCGCGCTGATGCTCGACGATGCGACTCAGCTGGAGAGCTTGCGGCCGACGAAGTCGATGCTGGTGATCGCGAGCTGGTCGCGCGAGTAGCGCGCGAAGTACGGGTCGATACGGATCGCATCGAGCTGACGCAGCCGATCCGGATGCGGCCGCGACGTGTCGATCTCGATCACGAAGCCGGCGCGCTTGGCCATCCCGGTCAGATCGACCGCGCGCAGCCGGTTCTGATACAGGAATGCATTGTTCCACTTCGCCCACGCCGCCTCCGAGTACTGCAGATAGTGCAGCTGATCGATCGACCGGTCGAAGTACGCATAGTGGTCGCCGCAGTTGACCGAGTGGAACACCACGGCTCCCGACCGGAGAATGCGCTTCGTCTCGCGGAAGCACGACGCGATGACCTCGCCCGGGACGTGCTCGAGCACGCTGTTCGAGAACACGACATCGAGCGAGCCGTCCGGTAGGTCGGTCTGCGCCGCGTCCGCGGGCGCGCGATAGTCGACGACACCCTCGGTCGCGACATCGAGCGATGCTCCGCTGCGCAGCGCGGCCGCCGCCGCGCGCTGACGCGCTCGCACCTCCGCCTCGGGCCGGCCGGCCACGCTCGCGATCAGCGACACGTGCTGCTCGAGCCGCTCGGCCAGCGCGATCGTCATCTCGGGCCGCAGCAGGCGGTTGAGATCCACCGTGTGCACGCGCGCCGCCCCCGCGAGGTACAGGCACATCGGGAACGTCGGATACCAGCCCGTTCCCATCTCGAGCAGCGTGCCGCCCTCGACGCGCGCGTTCGCAGCGTGCAGGTGCCCCATCATCAAGCGCCAGTCGTCGACCTTGATGTCGCACTCGCGCCCGAAGTCCGCCAGCCCGCCCACCCGTCGCTGAAGCGCGTGGTGGAGGGCCTGCCCCGCCGGGACACAGCCCAGAACCTTCTGGATCACACCCTTGATGCGCCAGTCCATCGAGCGCTACCTCCCCTGGTTCGAGCGCATGCACATCATACCATCGGGCGCGGCGAACTCTTCCGCGCGGCCCATCGATCCGCCCATCTCCCCATCCGGTCCATACACTACGTGACAGCGGGACGACTCTTCTGTAGCGGATTCCCCACTCGGCCCAGGTCGCTGTCGGGATGACCGCCTGGGGGTCTCCCCGCCACCGATCGGTACGCGGTACGCGGTACCGGGCGCGGTTCGCTCGCTCGCGCGACAGCCCCTGAGCGGCACGTATGTGCAGTTCCTCGCGCGCGGTGGGCTCGGAACGTCAGGCCCGTGCGGGTCCCGCGCGCGACTGCGCGGAAGGCGCGCCCCGTGCGGATCCCGCGCGCGATGGCTCGAACGTCACGCCGTGCGGGTGCCGCGCGCGATGGGCTCGGAAGCGCGCCGTGCGGGTCCGGCGCGCGATGGCTCGGAACGGCACGTCCGCGCGGGTCCCGCGCGACGGCTCGGAACGGCAGGTCCGTGCGGATCCCGCGCGCGATGGCGGAACGGCACGGCCTGGGGCCGCTCGCGTGACTGCGCCGGAGCGCATGCATGTGCGGCTCGCCGCGCATCGCGGCTGCGCGCGCGTCGGTATTCATCGCGTTGCGTGCGCGTCATCCGTTGCGCGATGTGCAGCCCACGCGCGCACCGCGCAAGCGACTCGAGAATCCCTCTTAGCTAGAACGCCGAAGGCGAGCGCTTATGTTCCCTGTGCGCCGGATCGCCGTCGACAGTGTCATCCATTGGCGCATGGCCCACGACCTGCAATACGCAGTGGTCAGGAGGTTTATATGATGAAAAAGCTTATTGTTCCGTGTCTCCTGGCTCTGGGTATCTTGGGTGGCTGCCACGCCGGCGTGCGTGCAGGCTCGGTGCGGGCGGGCGCAGGCGTCCACACGCACTAGAGCCGAGCACCACCGCGATCGAGCGCCCATCCGCTCGTCGCAAAGACCCTTGACGCAGGCCGCTCACCGAGCGGCCTGTCGATTTCTGCTTCACACCTGACCGCGTCCCCACTCCTGTTCACAGGGAGCGTGGAAGTGACTGCGGCCAGCCATCTTCGCGCAGCGTGCATCGCTGCCGAGGAAGATCCGGCGCCGCTTGCGTAATCGCAGTGCGCGCTAGCCGCGCAGAAATCGAAAGAGGGTTCGAATGATCGGAGTTCAAGGTTCTACGATCGCGGCGATCGCGATCGGGTTGGCGGGCTGCATGCTCTCGCCGACCGACGACGGCCGGGTGTCGAGCACCACGGCCGCGCTGCCGTTTCAGGGGTTCACCACCGAGCCGGGCGCGCCCGTCCAGGTCCGCGCCTGGAACTACACCACGCACGCGATGGCCAACGTCGGCGCGCCGGTCCCGGCCTCCGCCAGCCCGTTCAACATCGACGGCGGGCCGCTCTACTCGTGGTCGGCGTCGCAGACCCTGTCGCCTGCGTTCTGGCGCACCGGGCCGGGCGGCGCGCAGTGCGCCGCGGTCGGCGCCCAGACCACGATCTCGAGCGGCACGTACAACGTCATCTCCGTCGAGCAGGACTGGGCCGACTGCTTCAACGAGCATCCTTCCGCCGGCGACTTCTTCTCGCACTGCGCCGCGAGCAACTCGCCGGTCGCGAAGATCTACACCAACAGCTGGGGCCCGGTGAGCGTCGATCAGAACGCGCTCAACGTGGCCGGCATCATCGCGTCGAGCCAGAACTCGCTGCGCCTCGACAACTTCACGCCGACCCAGGGCCAGTTCTGCAACGCGAGCAACCCGGCCGGCTGCCCGCCCGGCCTGGGCGGCGATCCCGAGACCTATCAGTTCTTCAACCCGAACGCGTCGTCGCTGACCCAGACCGGGATGGCGCCGCTGATGTTCTCGATCACGCCGTCGCGCAACGATCCGATGACCGTCTACATCGACAACATGGCGTCGAACCGCATCGACTTCACGACCTCGGGCAACCGGTTCCTGCTCGGCATCAACTTCGAGTCCGCGGCCCC
>DATIPJ010000447.1:0-6421 GCA_035472155.1 Kofleriaceae bacterium | reverse complement strand
GCTCGATGCGGAAGCCCCGGACCTTGACCTGGGCATCATTGCGGCCGATGAACTCGATCTCGCCATCGGGCCGCCAGCGCGCGAGGTCGCCGCTCTTGTACATGCGCTGCCCGGGGTGAAAGCGATCCTCGAGGAAGCGCTCGGCGGTGAGCTGCGGCTGGTTCAGGTAGCCGCGCCCGACCTGGGCGCCGGCGATGAACAGCTCGCCGGCCACGCCGACCGGCACCGGGGCGCCGTGGCGATCGAGGATGTACATCCGCGTGTTCGCGAACGGCGTGCCGATGCTGACGCGCAGCGCGCCGGGCTCGTGGCGGACGTAGGCCGCGGAGCACGACACGGTGGCCTCGGTGGGGCCGTACGTGTTGATGATGCGCGTGCCCTGGGGCCGCAGCGCCTCCCAGCGCGCGAGCGCCTGCGGCGACAGTGCATCGCCGGTGACGTTGATCATGCGCACGCCGTCGAGCGGCGGCTGCGCGCCTTCCTTGGCCCATTCTCCGACGAGGCTGTGCCAGTGCGCGCATGTGAGGTGCACGAGCGTCGCGCGGTTGCGCTCGCCGCTGCCGAACGGGCGCGCGGTGGGCACGAGCGCGGCGCCGGCGAGCAGCGCCGGCACGATCTCCTCGAGCGAGAGATCGAAGTTGAGCGAGTTCTGCTGCAGCACCGTGTCGTCCGCCGTGAGGCCGAACCACTCGATCGCTGCGAGCGCGTAGTTGACGAGGTTTCTGTGCTCGATCATCGCGCCCTTGGGGCGCCCCGTCGAGCCGGAGGTGTAGATGACGTACGCGAGGTGGTCGGCCCCCAGGCCGATGTCGTCGAGCGGATCGCCGGGCAGGTCGCACCATGCGGCGTCGGCGGCGAGGTCGACCACGCGCACCGAGGGCGGCAGGTGGGGCGCCGCGATGTCCTTCGCGGAGCCGGCGGTGAGCACGGCCACGGGCGCCGCGTCGGCGACCATGTGCGCGATCCGGTCACCGGGATAGGCCGGATCGAGCGGCACGTAGGCGCCGCCCGCCTTGAGCGTGGCGAGCAGCGCGACGATGACCGGCGCACCGCGCTCGGCGCACACGCCGACCCGCGCATCGGGCACGACCCCGAGGCTGCGGAGGTGGCGCGCCAGCTGGTTCGCGCGGCGGTCGAGCTCGCCGTAGGTCAGGCGCTCGGTGCCATCGTCGACCGCGAGCCGATCGGGCTCGGCGGCCGCGCGGGCCTCGAACAGCTCGTGCACGCAGCACCCGGCCGTGGCGCCCGGGAAGCTGCGCTCGGTGTGGTTCCAGTCCACCATCACGCGTTGCCACTCGTCGTCGGGCAGCATGCGCAGCGCCCCGACCGGGCGATCGTCCTGGGCCGCCATGCTCTCGAGCAGGCGGATCCAGCACGCGCGGAACCGCTCGACCGTCGCGCGGTCGAACAGCGCGGTGGCGTAATTGAGATCGCCGTGGATCGTGCCGTCGGGGCGCTCGACCAGCGCCAGGGTCAGATCGAACTGCGCGGTGTGCAGGTCGGTCGAGACCTGCGAGACGCCGAGGCCCGGCAGATCGAGCGAGCGCTCGGGCGTGTTGTTCCAGTCGAGCATGACCTGGAACAGCGGTGTGTGCGCGAGGCTGCGCACCGGCTTGACCGCCTCGACGACCTGGTCGAACGGCAGGTCCTGGTGCTCCTGCGCGGCCAGCACGTGGGCGCGCGTCCGTGCGAGCAGCTCGGCGACCGTGGGATCGCCGGTGAGATCGATGCGGTGGGCGAGCGTGTTGATGAAGCAGCCGACGATCGGCTCGAGCTCGGCGCGCTGGCGTCCGGCGACCGGACTGCCGATCACGACCTCGTCCTGATGGGCGAGGCGCGCCAGCACCGCGGCCCAGCTGGCCAGAAACGCCATGTACATCGTCGCGCCGTGCCGGCGGCTGAGCGCGCGCAGCGCCTCGACCAGCGAGGCGTCGAGCTCGACGGAGAGGCTGGCACCGGCGTGATCCTGCTGCGCCGGCCGCGGGCGATCCCACGGCAGGGTCAGCTGCGCGGGGGCGCCAGCGAGGTTCGTCTGCCAGAACGCGGTCTGGCGGGCGAGCTGGCCGCTCGTCGCGAGGTCGCGCTGCCATGCGGCGAAGTCGGTGTAGCGGAGCGGCGGCGGCGACAGCGGATCGCCCTGCCCCGCCGTGAACGCGGCGTACAGCCGGCTCAGCTCGTCGAGCAGGATGCCGATCGACCAGCCGTCGGACGCGATGTGGTGCATGACCACCTGCAGGACGTGCGCATCGTCCGCGAGCCGGACGAGCTGTGCGCGCAGCGGGGTCTCGTGCGCGAGGTCGAACGGCTGCTCGCCGTGCGCCTCGCCGAGCAGGCGGGCCGTGGCATCGACATCGTCCGCCCCGCGGACGTCGTGCTCGTCGAGCGCGAGCGGCGCCTCGGCGTGCACGACCTGCATCGGCGCATCGCCGATCATCTCGAAGGTGGTGCGCAGCGCCTCGTGGCGCTCGATCACGCGCTCGAGCGCGCGGACCAGCGCACCGCGGTCGAGCGCGCCGTCGAGCCGCACCGCGCCCCGGATGTGATACGCCGCGGTCGCGCTCTCGAGGCGGCTCAGGAACCACAGCCGCTGCTGCGCGAGCGACAGCGGCTGCGGGCCCTGGCGGTCGCCGGTCGGGATCGCCGGCAGCGCCGCGCGCGCCGCGCCGCGGATGCGGGCCGCGAGGTGATCGAGCTGGGGGTGCGCGAACAGCTCGGACAGCGACAGCTCGACGCCGAGCATGCGGCGCACGCGCGAGACGAGCTGCACGGCGAGCAGCGAGTGCCCGCCCAGCTCGAAGAACTGATCGTGCCGCCCGACGCGCTCCGCGCCGAGCAGCTCGGACCACAGCCCGGCGAGGATCTCCTCGACCTCGCCGCGCGGAGCCACGTAGCTCGCACCGCTGGAGGCGAGGAGCGCGGCCTCGGGTGCCGGCAGCGCCTTGCGATCGATCTTGCCATTGGCGGTCAGCGGCATCGCCGCCACGCGCACGAAGGCCGACGGCACCATGTAGCTCGGCAGCGTCTTCGCGGCGTGGGCCCGCAGCGCGTCGGTCAGATCGTCGGACGCGCCTCCGGTGGCCGCGGTGACATAGGCGACCAGGCGCTGCTCGCCTGCGCCCTCGTCGCGCGCGACGACCACGACCTCGCCGATGCCGGCGACCTCGCCGAGCCGCGCCTCGATCTCGCCCAGCTCGATGCGGTAGCCGCGGATCTTGACCTGGAAGTCGTTGCGCCCGAGGTACTCGATCGTGCCGCCGTCGCGCCAGCGACCGAGGTCGCCCGTCCGGTACAGCTTGCCGCCGTGGGTGAACGGATTGTCGACGAAGCGCTCCGCCGTGCGCGCCGGATCGCCGAGGTATCCACGCGCCACGCCCGCGCCGCCGATCCACAGCTCGCCCGCGACGCCGATCGGCGCCGGGCGCATCGCCTCGTCGAGGATGTAGACCTGCGTGTTGGCGATCGGCTTGCCGATGTGCAGCACGGGATCGTCGGCCACCACGCGGCCCGACGTTGCGACCACGCAGCTCTCGGTCGGGCCATAGTTGTTGATCAGCGCCTGGCCTTCCGGCAGACCGTCGGGCCAGCGCCGCAGGCGGTCGCCGCCGATCAGGAGCGTCTGCAGATGCGGGTTGCCACCCGCGGTCGCGTGCGTCAGCTCGGCGAGCGGCGTGACCAGAAAGCTCACGTCGAGGGGCTGGGCGCGCCACCACGCGAGCAGCTCGCGCGGGTCACCGGCCACTGCCAGCGGAGGGAGGAGCAAGCTGCCGCCAGTGCATAGCGGCGGCCAGATCTCCCAGGTGGTCGCGTCGAATCCAACACCCGCGGTGCTCGAGCTGCAGCTGCCGGGCACGAGGTCGAACGCCTCGGCGTGCCAGGTGACGAGGTTGGTGAGGCTTCGGTGCTCGACCATCACGCCCTTGGGCGTCCCCGTCGAGCCCGACGTGTAGATGACGTAGGCCAGGTTGCGCGACGTCAGCCCGGACGTCGCGAGCGGCGCCGGATTCTCGTCGCGCCAGGCGGTGTCGTCGCTCAGGTCGATCACCGGGACGCCGCGGCGCGCAGCCGGGCCCGCGATCACCGGTGCCGCATGCGCATCCGAGAGGACGACGACCGGGCTCGCGCTCGCCAGCATCGCCTCGAGCCGCTCCGCGGGATGGGCCGGATCGAGCGGAACGTACGCCCCGCCCGCCTTCATCGACGCGAGCATGGCGGTCACGAGCGCCGGCGTGCGCGGCAGACAGATCGCGACGCGGGTCCCGACGCGAACCCCGAGCCGCATCAGCGCGCGCGCTAGCCGGTTGGCCCGCGCATCGAGCTCGCGATACGACACGCGCTCGTCGCCCTGCTCGACGGCGATCGCATGCGGCGCACGGACCACCTGCTCCTCGAACAGCCGGTGGGCGCAGGTATCCTGCGGGTAGGCGCGCTGGGTGTTGTTCCACGCGGTGACGACCTGGGCGCGCTCGGCCGGCGGCAGGACGTCGAGGCCGCTCGTCGGACCCTGCGGCCGCCGGTCCAGCGCGTCGACCAGCGCCTCGAGCGCGGTCTGCATGAAGGCCCAGACCCGATCGGCGCCGACGCTGGCGGCGACCTGCGCGGTGAGCGCGAAGTCGTCGCCGAGGTCGTCGATCGACAGGATCAGCGGATAGTTGGTGCGCTCGTTGCCGCTCAAAAAGTCGATGTCTCCCGACGTCTTGCCGAACGGCGCGCCGGTGTCGCGGGCATCGTCGTCGGCGACCTGCGCGCCCTGGCGATAGTTGAGCAGCGACGTGAACAGCGGGGTCTGCGCGGGCACGCGGCTGCAGCGCTGCGCGAGCGTCAGCGGCGCGTGCTCGTGCCGCAGCAGCTGGACGACCAGCTCGTGGGTGCGGCGAAGGCCGTCGGCGACGCCGGTCTCGTCGACGCGGATCCGCGCGGGAAGCGTGTTGATGAACATGCCCATCACGCGATCGGCGCGCGCGCCGGCGCGCATGCGGCCGAACAGCACGGTGCCGAACACCACGTCGCGTCGACCGGTCGTGCGCGCGAGGACGAGGCCCCACGCGTGGTGCATGACGCTGGCCGGGCTCACGCCGAGCCGCGCGGCGCAGCGCCGGATCGCGCGCGCCAGCTCGGACGGCAGCCGCGCGGTCTTCTCGGCGATGCCGCGGCCGTCGCCCTGCACGTCGAGCAGGCCGAACGGCGCGGTCGGCTCGTCGATATCGCCGAGCAGCTCGCGGAAGTACGCCTCGTGCTCGGCGGCGCTCATCGCCAGCCGCGCGCGCCCCACGAACTCGCGGAACGGCACCGGCGGCGGCAGGAGGTGGCCCTCCTCGATCGCGCGCTCCTCGGCGACCATGAGCTTGAGCGTCGTGTTGTCGATCAGCAGGTGGTGCATCAAGAGGCACAGCACCCAGCGCTTGTTGCGCCGGTCCTCGACGACGTGGCAGCTGAGCAGCGGCGGTCGCCGCAGATCGAGCCGCAGCCGCCGCGCGTCGAAGCGCTCCTCCATCGCGCGCACGATGTCGGTGTCGGCGGGCCCGAGCTCGGCGGGATCGATCAGCTCGACGGGCAGCTCGACGTCGCGCCGCACGACCTGCACCGGCAGCTCGAGCCCCTCCCAGAAGAACCCGGTGCGCAGGATGTCGTGGCGATCGACCATCTGCTGCAGCGCGGTCAGGAAGCGGTCGAGCCGCGACGGCGAGCGGAACGCCAGGAGGTACGACTCCATGTACGGGTCGGCCTCCGACGAGCCATCGAGCAGGTGGTGGAACAGCATGCCCTCCTGCAGCGGCGCGAGCGGGTAGATGTCGGCGATGTTGGCCGCCCCGCCGTCGACCGATGCGGCGATCGCATCGATCTGGTCCTGCGGCAGATCGACCAGCGTGAGCATCTCGGGCGTGACGCGCGTGGCGCCGTTCGGGATGAGGTTGGGCGGCACCGTGATCTCGCGGTCCTCGTTCGAGACGCGCGCGGCAAGCTCGGCGAGGGTCTGCGCGCTGAACAGCACGCGCACGTCGGCGTGCAGTCCGTCGCGGCGCATGCGCTCGAGCAGGCTCACCGCGAGCAGCGAGTGGCCACCGAGCGCGAAGAAGTTATCGTGGCGACCGACGCGCTCCTGCTTGAGCAGCTTGGCCCACAGCGCGGCGAGGCGCTTCTCGATCGGGCCGTGCGGCGCCTCGTACGACCGGCGCGCGAACGCGTCGCTCTCGGGCGCCGGCAGCGCCTTGCGATCGAGCTTGCCGTTGGGCGTGAGCGGCATCGCGTCGAGCCGCACGTAGGCCGCGGGCACCATGTACTCGGGCAGCCCGCGCAAGGCATGCTCGCGCAGCGCCTGGGCATCGGGGGTGCCGGTGCCTGTGCCCGTACCCGTGTAATACGCGACGAGCCGCTTGTCGCCCGGGCGATCCTCGCGCGCGATCACGACGACGTCAGCGATGCC
>DATIPJ010000446.1:0-4948 GCA_035472155.1 Kofleriaceae bacterium | reverse complement strand
GGCGACCAACATCCAGCTGGTCCACCACGTCACCCAGGCGCTGCGCGCGCACACGCTGTACAAGCGCAACGTCAACTACCTGATCGACGAGAGCAACAAGGTCGTCATCATCAGCGAGGACACCGGCCGCGCGATGCCGGGCCGGCGGTGGTCGGACGGTCTGCACCAGGCGATCGAGGCCAAGGAGGGCGTCACCGTCGAGGAAGAGAACCAGACGCTCGCCACGGTGACCTTCCAGAACTACTTCCGCCTCTACAAGAAGCTCGCCGGCATGACCGGCACGGCGGACACCGAGGCCCAGGAGCTCCACCAGATCTACAAGCTCGACGTCATGGTCATCCCGACCAACAAGCCGATGATCCGCAAGGACCAGCCCGACCTCGTCTACAAGAACGAGGCCGGCAAGTTCAAGGCGGTCGCGAAGGACATCGAGGACTGCTACAAGCGCGGCCAGCCGGTGCTGGTCGGCACGGTATCGGTCGAGAAGTCCGAGGTCGTGGCGAACCTCCTGCGCGCCAAGGGCCTGCCGTTCAACGTGCTCAACGCCAAGCAGCACCAGCGCGAGGCGCAGGTCGTCGCCCAGGCCGGGCGCAAGGGCACGATCACGATCGCGACCAACATGGCCGGCCGCGGCACCGACATCATCCTGGGCGGCAACCCCGAGGCGCTCGCCAAGGACGCCCTCGCCGAGGACAAGGCGAAGCTGGCGCTGACCGCCGAGGGCTCGCAGCCGGTGACGCCGGAGACCGGCGACGCCAGCGAGCCGTACCGCGGATCGACCGAGCCCGCGTTCGACGAGGACAAGCGCTACGAGGAGCTGCTCGCCAAGTACAAGCTGCAGTGCGAGGCCGAGCGCGAGGAGGTCCTCGCCGCCGGTGGGCTCAAGATCGTCGGCACCGAGCGCCACGAGTCGCGCCGGATCGACAACCAGCTGCGCGGCCGCGCCGGCCGCCAGGGCGACCCGGGATCGTCGCGGTTCTACCTGTCGCTGCAGGACGACCTGCTGCGCATCTTCGGGCTCGACCGGATGACCGGGATCATGGAGCGGCTCGGCCTCGAAGAGGACGTGCCGATCGAGTCGCCGATGGTGACCCGGTCGATCGAGGGCGCGCAGAAGAAGGTCGAGGGCCGCAACTTCGATCAGCGCAAGAATGTCCTCGAGTACGACGACGTGATGAAACAGCAGCGCAAGACGATCTACGCCTTGCGCCGCCAGATCCTCGAGGGCCGCTACCACCGCGAGCCGACCGAGGACGAGGCCAAGAAGGGCATCGTGCCCGAGCCCGTGACGGTCAGCGGCGACTGGACGGTCGAGTCGCTGACCCCGGAGGTCCGCGGCGTGCTCGGCGGGCATTCCCCGGTGCACACGCTGGTGCCGGCCGACGACCAGGCGGCCAGCGCGCCCGCCTTCAACCCCCGAGATGCGGTCCAGGGCGGGCTCGTCAAGGTCGCCGGCATGACGCCGAGCACCGGGGACGCGCTCGTATATCACTCGGGCAACGAGTCGGCGATCGAGAGGCTGACCGACGGCGAGACCTACTACGCGGTGGTGCCGCCCGCGAGCAGCGGCGCACCGGAGGGTGCGTTCGGGCTGTCGCGCACGCTCGACGAGGCCCGGCGCGGCATGGCGATCGCGATCGCGCCGCGGCCCGGCATGATCGACTTCGTCAAGACGCGTGTGAAGGAGCGCGACGAGGCGCTCGAGCGCGGCGAGGCGGTGAGCGACCTGCGGCAGGGCTGGCGCGTGCTGCGCGCCGAGGTCTGGCGCCAGTTCGGCGTGCTGCTCGATCTCGAGCGCCGCTACGATCTGCCGCGCGAGGAGCTGCTCGAGTGGCTGACCCGCGAGATCGCCGCGTCGCTGATCCAGCAGCGCGAGCGCATGTACGACCTGGCCGACGCGCGGATGGCCGCCGTCATCGAGCGCGTGCTGTCGGCCGAGGTCGCCGACGACGAGTGGGACTGGGACGAGCTCGAGGACTCGCTCAAGGAGCAGTTCGCGGCCGACTTCGATATCACGCCCGGCACACCCGACGAGGTGGCCGCGCAGGTCTGGCCGGCGGTCGAGCAGCGGCTCGTCGAGCGCGAGAAGGAGCTGTCGCGCGCGTGGCTCATGTACTTCCTGCGCGACTTCTCGCTCAACGAGATCGACGAGCAGTGGATCGAGCACCTGAAGACGATGGACGCCCTGCGCGAGGGCATCGGCCTGCAGGGCTACGGTCAGAAGGATCCGAAGAAGGAGTACAAGCGGATCGGCTTCGACATGTTCCGCGAGATGATGGACCGCATCCAGGCCAACACGGTGACCAAGCTGTTCCGCGTGCAGATCCAGCGCGAGGAGGAACAGGTCCCGCAGCTCCACCACAAGGAGCGCCAGATGGCCGAGCACGGCGTCGCCAACAAGACCGAGGACGAGGTCGAGCAGGACAACGCCGAGCGCCAGGCCGCCGTGCAGAAGAAGCGCGTGGTGCGCGGCAGCGGACGCGCGGCGCAAGCCCCGCAGGCGGCGCGCGGCGCGGGCGCGGGCGGAGACGGCGATGGCGCGAAGGCCGAGCCGATGCGGCGCGATCGACCCAAGGTCGGGCGCAACGATCCGTGCCCGTGCGGCTCGGGCAAGAAGTACAAGAAGTGCCACGGCAAGGACGAGGAAGCAGCCGCGTCGGAATAGTGCAGCGCCCGCGGCCGAAAGATGAGCTGCGCGACGCGTCACGCATCTGATGGCGTCGGTCGATTGATCTTGCATCGAGGGAGGCGGATGCTTTCCGACCCATGCGCATCGGCGTTCCCAAAGAGATCAAGACTCAAGAGTTCCGGGTCGGCATGACCCCTTCCGGCGTGGCGATCCTCGTGTCGCGCGGCCACACCGTTCTGATCGAGCAAGGCGCGGGCCTCGGTAGCTCGATCCCGGACGAGGCCTACATCAAGGCAGGCGCCAAGATCGTCCCATCGCGCGAGGACGTGTGGGGCGCCGACATGGTCGTCAAGGTCAAGGAGCCGATCGCGCCCGAGTTCGCGCTGATGCGCAAAGACTTGTTGCTGTTCACGTACCTGCACCTCGCGGCGGCGCAGGAGCTCGGCAAGGAGATGATCTCGCGCGGCGTCAACGGCGTGGCGTACGAGACGATCGAGCCGTCGTCGGGCGACCTGCCGCTGCTCACGCCGATGAGCGCCGTCGCGGGCCGCATGGCGGTGCAGGCCGGCGCGGTCTGCCTCGAGCGCGAGCGCGGCGGCAAGGGCGTGCTGCTCGGCGGCGTGCCCGGCGTGCGGCGCGGCCGGGTGACGGTCATCGGCGGCGGCGTGGTGGGCGCGAACGCGACCAAGATCGCCGTGGGCCTCGGCGCCAACGTCACCGTGCTCGACGTGAATCTGAAGACGCTGGCGTATCTCGACGACATCTACGGCGGCCTCATCACGACGCAGTACTCCGATCCGCTCAGCATCGAGCGCGCGGTGCACGAGAGCGACCTCGTGATCGGCGCGGTGCTGATCGCCGGCGCGCGCGCGCCGCGGCTGGTGACCGAGCGCATGGTCAAGGACATGGAGGCCGGCTCGGTGATCGTCGACGTCTCGATCGACCAGGGCGGCTGCGTCGAGACCGCGCGGCCCACGACCCACGATAACCCCACGTACGTCGTGCACGACGTCATCCATTACGGCGTGGCGAACATGCCGGGTGCCGTCCCGCGCACCTCGACCTACGCGCTCACCAATGCGACGATCAAGTACGTCATGACGCTGGCCGATCACGGGCTCGAGGGCTCCGTCGCCGCCGTCCCCCACATCATCACCGGGATCAACACCTATCGCGGCAGCGTGCCTCACGCAGCCGTGGCGGAAGCGCTCGGCGTGCCTCACGCCCCGTTCAGGGCCTAACCGGCAAAGGTCCCAGGCGTTTCGGCCAGCCGGCACTTCCGAGATTTTTGGGAACAAACCCGGCCCGGGGCAGGTAGACAGGGTGAATGCCGGCGACACGGGAAAAGCGAGTGGAGTTCGAGCGCCAGGCGCTCGTGCACACCGACGCCCTTTTCGGTGCCGCGTACCGGCTGACCCGCAACGCGCGCGACGCCGAGGACCTCGTGCAGGACTCGCTGCTCCGCGCGTACCGGTTCTGGGACTCGTTCGAGCAGGACTCCAATTGCAAGGCGTGGCTGCTCCGGATCGTCACCAACACCTTCATCAACGAGTACCAGCGCAAGAAGCGCAGCCGCGAGGTGCTCGATGCCGCCAGCGCCGAGCAGGACGCGACCGATGGCGTGCTGATGCACGCCGAGGCCAGCGATCGGCGGTCGCCCGAGCGGGCGCTGCTCGAGCGCAGCGTGTCCGACGACGTGCAGCGCGCGCTCGAGGGGCTGCCCGACGACTTCCGCACCGCCGTGGTGCTGTGCGACGTCCAGGGGCTGTCGTAAAAGGAGATCGCGGACATCATGGGGACGCCGGTCGGCACCGTGATGAGCCGTCTGTTCCGGGGTCGCAAGCTGCTCGCAGCCTCGCTGCGCGAGTTCGCGATCTCCGAGGGCTACGTGAAGACCGGACATCCGGCGGACGGGAAGACCCATCCCCAGACCGACGCCGACAACGACGAGGCGATCGACCTCGGTAAGTATCGCGCTGCCCGTGCCGCGCGTGAGGATTCGCAATCATGAGTCTGTGCCACAGCATCGATACGCTAGCGATGGCGTTCCTCGACGACGAGCTCGCCGGCGAGGAGCGTCGCGAGCTCGAGCTGCACCTGCTCGATTGCGCGAGCTGCCGGCAGCACGTCGAGAGCGAGCGCGCCGACATCTCGCTGGTGCGCAAGGCGCTGGTCGTGCCGCCCGCTTCGGCGATGCTCAAGGCGCGGATCGCCCGCGCGCTCGACGCCGAAGATGTCGAGGCCGCGCGCCGCGACCGCCGCCGGTGGTCGCAGTGGGTGCTGCCCGGCTCGGCGATCGCAGCCGCCGCCGCGGCGATC
>DATIPJ010000445.1:0-5667 GCA_035472155.1 Kofleriaceae bacterium | reverse complement strand
ACCCAGGATGGCCGGCTGACCGCGATCTCGGTCCCCCATTCGCTCGCCACGCTATGGCGCACCGTCAACGTCCATCATCCGGGAGTGCGCAATGCGTTCGCCGCCGGTGTCCGCTCGATCCTGACCCGGCTCACCGTGCATTCCTTCGACCATCCGATCCGGCTGTCGCGCCCGGTCGAGGCCAGCGCCGGGTTCCAGCTCGCCCACGATCGCGACCCCTCGGGGGCGGTCGCGCGCGTGTTCATGAACGTCTGGTGCGACGTGCGCGGACGCGGCCGCCGCAGCCCCTCGGATCCCAGCGGCGGGCCGGTGCTCGCCGGGCAGGCGTTCGCCGAGCACACCTTCACGCGGCTGTTCGCGCCTCCCGACCAGCGCCGCGTCCTCAGCCTCGCCGGCATCGAGGGCTATCCGGAGATCCCGCCTGCGCACTACCCCCAGCCCGCGCCGCGCTCGGCCGCCGACGCTCCCCAGGGCGCGACCTGGTACGACGAGCTCGCCCCCGATCCCGTCGAGACCCGCTTCACGCTCGACCAGACGGATGCCAACCAGCACGTCAACTCGCACGTCTAACTGCGCCTGTTCCTCGACGCGTTCCAGCGCCGGCTCGCGGTCGCCGGGTTCCCCGCCAAGCTGCGGTCCACCGCGGTCGACATCGCGTATCGCAAGCCCAGCTTCGTCGGCGACCGCATCCGCGCGCACCTGCGCACGTTCACCTCGGGCGCCTCGGTCGGCGGCGCAGGCTTCTTCGCCGGCCCGGGCGAGGAGGACAAGCCGCGCTGTTACATCCGGGTCGTTTTCGGCCCCTGAGACCGAGGACCCTGTCCGAAAGGCGAGGAATCCTCGTCGATAAGCATCGCCCCCGCGCACGTCAACCCGTTGCGCGGGCCCTCGCTGTGGTTATGAAAGGGTTGCTTTTCAACGCAACCCATCTTCCCTGCACAGGAGGAATTCTCATGTCGCTTCTCGCTCGCACGTCGAACAATGGCACCACGACTCCGACCCGTTACGCAGCGCGCGATCCGTTCCAGCTCGCCCGCGACCTGTTCGCCTGGGACCCGTTCTTCGGCGGTCGCCAGGTCAGCGCGTTCGTTCCCGCGTTCGAGGTCAAGGAGACCAACGAGGCCTTCGTCGTCAAGGCCGACATCCCCGGTGTCCAGGAATCTGATCTCGATATCGCAGTGCACAACAACGTCCTCACGGTCTCCGGTACGCGGAAGGCCGAGGAGCGACAGGAGGGCGATAGCTTTGCGCTCTACGAGCGGCAGTACGGCTCGTTCTCGCGCAGCTTCTCGCTGCCCGACACGGCCGATGGCGAGCGCGTCGAGGCCAAGCTGGAGTCCGGCGTCCTTGGGCTGACGATCTACAAGAAGGCCGAAGCGAAGCCGCGCAAGATCGCGCTCAAGAAGTAGTCCCGTGCGAGAGGTCTATCTCCACTCGTGGAGGTAGACGCTCATGAACGCGACCGCGAGCTTCTCGAGGTCTTCCTTGGGAGCGATCGCGGCCAGGCGCTCGACGCCGCCGACCGCATCGTCGAGGTAACTGGCATTGATGCGAATCTGATTGACGCCATCGTTGTAGTAGAGAATGTATGCGTCGCTGTAGGCAGCGACCGGCTGTTCGCTCTCGTCCTTGCCGAAGTCGGCGCCGAGCTGGTAGGTGAAGATCGCCGGCGCGCCCAGCACGTCGCGCGTGCCGACCTCGAAGCGGGTTTCGGGGCGCGCGGCGAGCTGCTTGCTCAGGAACTGCTTGAGCTCGTCGCCCTTGGCCTTCCAGGCGTCGAGCTCCATCGGCGCGCAGGTATGCGAGGGCGCCGCGGCGCGCTTGGTGCGCGTCTGGCGCGCCGGCTTGCCCGACGGAGGCGCGTCGCAGGGCTCGATGGTCACCGTCACGCCGAGGATCGGCCGCGTCCTGGTGGTGTGCCGGAGCTCGACGAACCGGTCGGCCAGCCCGCGCTCCTGGCGATCGAAGTCTGGAAACTCGAGCGCTGCGAGCCGCGCGAGCTCCTTGCGCGGCAGCGGCCGCGCGGTGCGGTTCGGCGGCTCGCTCGTCGTCCGGGGCAGGGTCACGTGCGCGGCTTCGGGCACCGGCCCGGGCGCGCGCGTCGATTCACCGACGAAGCCATCGTCGGAGCCGGCCGGGTCTCGCGCGGCGCCTGCAGGCACCGCCGACGAAGCGGCGGGCGTCGCCGCGGATGGCGCGGGCTGCGCGGCGGGAGCCGGCGCCGGCGGCGGAGGCCCGTTCTGGCAACCCGCCTCGAGCGCGATCCCGAGCGCGACCCCGAGCAGCGGCACGGCACATCGCATCGTGCGATCGTAGAACACCGCGCGCCGCGCGGCCACCGGACCACGCGTCAGATCAGGTCCAACGCGGTTCGCGATCTCGATCACGCCAGCAGGTGCTGGACGAGCAACTCGACGGCGATCGCGATCAGCACGATGCCGCCGAGCATCGCGAGCCGCGCACCGAAGCGCTTGCCGGCGAACCGCCCGAGCGTGTGGCCGGCGAGCGAGCATGCAGCGGTGATCGTGCCGATGAGCAGGAGCGAGAGCCACGGCGGCGCCGGGACCAGCGGCAGCGTGATCCCCGCGGCGGCCGCGTCGATGCTGGTCGCGACGGCGAGGCCCAGGTAGAGCATCGGCGTGCCGGGCGCAGGCGGCGCGCCGTCGCCCTGGCGCCAGGCCTCGACCAGCATCTTGCCGCCGATCGCGACCAGGAGGCCGAACGCGACCCAGTGGTCCCACGCCGAGATGTACGGCCCGACCCAGACGCCGGCGAGCCAGCCCAGCGCCGCCATGCCTGCCTGGAAGCCGCCGAACAGCAGCGGCAGGATCGCGACCTCGCTTCGCCGCTGCTGGGCCAGGCCGCGCGCGGCCGACACCGCCGTGGCGTCCATCGCCAGGCCGAACGCAAGCGCGA
The DNA here is from genome assembly GCA_035472155.1 of Kofleriaceae bacterium. Taxonomy (GTDB): domain Bacteria; phylum Myxococcota_A; class Polyangia; order Haliangiales; family Haliangiaceae; genus JABFXX01. The sequence goes on along the minus strand of DATIPJ010000445.1, from coordinate 2,751 downwards.
TCGCGGACCACATCGGTTCGTCGCCTAGGCAGCCGAGAACAGGCCGGCGGCGCCCTGGCCACCGCCGATGCACATCGTGACGACCGCGTAGCGCCCGCCGCGCCGGCGCAGCTCGTAGAGCGCCGTGGCGGTCAGCTTGGCGCCCGTGCAGCCCAGCGGATGGCCGAGCGCGATCGCGCCGCCGTGCACGTTGATCTTGTCGTCGGGAATGCCGAGCTCGCGCTGGCAGTACACCGACTGGCTGGCGAAGGCCTCGTTGAGCTCGAACAGGTCGATATCGGAGATCTTGAGCCCGGTCTTGGCGAGCAGCTTCTGCACCGCGGGCAGGGGGCCGATGCCCATGATCTCGGGGTCGACGCCGACCGTCGCGAACGCGCGGAAGATGCCGAGCGGCTTGACGCCGAGCGCATCGGCGGTCTCGCGCTTCATCACGAGCGCGGCCGCGGCGCCGTCGGAGATCGGTGATGAGTTGCCGGCGGTCACGCTGCCGCCGAGCGCGAACGCCGGAGGCAGCTTGGCGAGCCCCTCGAGCGTGGTGTCGGGGCGCGGCAGCTCGTCGACGGTGAAGTCGCGGTAGACGCGCTGGCCGCGGTCGTCGTAGCCCACCGCGCGAACCGGCACGATCTCGTCCTTGAACGCGCCGGTCTCGAGCGCGCGCCTGGCCTTCGTCTGCGACTTGAACGCGAACTCGTCCTGCTGCTGGCGCGAGATCTGGAACCGCTTGGCCACGTTCTCGGCGGTGATGCCCATCGGCGTGTTGGCGCCCGGCAGCTTGTCCATCAGCTCGGGCGACGCCGAGAGATGGAAGCCGGTCATCGGCACCATCGTCATCGACTCCACGCCCCCCGCGATCACGACGTCGTTGGTGCCGACCGCGATCGAGCCCGCGGCGATCGCGATCGCCTGCAGGCCGCTCGAGCAGAACCGGTTGATGGTCTGCGCCGGCACCTCGGGCCCGAGGTCGGCGAGCAGCGCGATCAAGCGCGCGACGTTGAGGCCCTGCTCGCCCTCGGGCATCGCGCAGCCGAGCACGACGTCGTCGATCTTGCCCTTCGCCTGCGGCACGCGGGCCAGCAGGGCGCGGATCACGTCGGCGGCGAGCTCGTCGGGCCGCTTGCTCGCCAGGGTTCCCTTGTGGCCGCGGCCGACCGCGGACCGAACGGCTTCTGCGATGACGATTTCCATGGCGATTCCTCAATTCCTGAGCGGCTTGTTGTGTTGAAGCATGTACTGCATGCGCGCCTGCGACAGCGGCTCTCCGCACAGGCTGATGAACGCCTCGCGCTCGAGCTCGAGGATCTCGTCCTCGGTGACCGCGCGGGCCGCGCCCGAGCTGCCTCCGCACAGGACGTTGGCGAGCTTCATGGCGATCTTGGCATCGTGCGCGCTCGCATATCCGCCGTTGACCAGCGTATTGACCAGCATGTGGAGCGTGGCAATCCCGCTCTCGCCCGGTAGCTTGTAGGCGCGCGGCGCCGGCGGGTGATAGCCCGCGTCGGCCAGGCGGATCGCGCGCTGCTTGGTCTCCCACAGCTGGCGCGCGCGGTCGAACGACACGCCGTCGCCCTCGCGGAAGTAGCCGAACGCCTTGCCCTCCTCGGCGCTGGTCGCGACCTTGGCCAGCGCGATGTTCTTGAACACCTGCGTCACCGCGGCGTAGGTGTCGAGCTCGACGCCCTCCGGCACGCTGCCGAGCGCGCGCCACAGCATGTTCATCGTGCCGCCGCCGCCCGGGATGAGCCCGACGCCGACCTCGACGAGCCCCGAGTAGGTCTCGGCCGCGGCCTGGACCTCGGCGCAGCCGAAGCACAGCTCGAGCCCACCGCCGAGCGTCATGTTGTACGGCGCGGCGATCACCGGCACCGCGGCGTACTTCATGCGCTGGCACGCGTACTGGTAGCCGCGCACCATCTCGCGCAGGCCATCCCACTGCTTCTGGCCCGCGGCCATCACCACCGCGAACAGGTTCGCGCCGACGCAGAAGAACTCGCCCTGGTTCCAGACGACCAGCGCGCGGAACTCGCGCTCGGCGCGGTCGACCGCATCGTTGATCATCTTGATCACGTCGGCGTCGATCGAGTTGGCCTTGGTCTTGAGCGTCAGCCCGAGGACGCCGTCGCCGAGGTCCCACGCCTCGGCACCCGCGTTCTTGAGCACCGGCGCGCGGGCCGCGATCATCGCGCCCGGTGGCCGGTCGGCGGTCCGCGCCATCGCCTCGAACGTCACCTCGCGCGGATCGAGCTCGCGCGGCGCGTAGTCGCCGCGCACCGGATCCCACACCCGCGCGTCGGCGTAGAAGCCGGTCGCGCCGGCGGCGATCATCTTGTCGATCCACGCCGGCAGCGCCACGCCATCCTGCTTCATGCGCGCGGCCGTCTCGGCGAACCCGAGCGCGTCCCAGGTCTCGAACGGGCCGAGCTCCCACGCGTAGCCCCACTTCATCGCGTTGTCGACCGCCTCGATCGAGCTCGTGATCTCGGGGATGCGGCGCGCGGCGTACGCCAGGCTCCGCGACATCACCGTCCACGCGAACGCGCCGGTGGCGCCGGGCGCCGCGACCAGCTTCTTCACGCGCTCGCGCGGGTCCTCGATGCGCGCGACTGCCTTGGTCGCCTTGGCGATCTCGGGGTCACCGGCCTTGGCGCGGTACTCGCCGGTCTTCGGATCGAGCGTGAGGATGTCGGCGCCCTGGCGCTTGTAGAAGCCGCCCTTGGTCTTGTCGCCGAGGATGCCCTTCTCGATCATCTTGGC
>DATIPJ010000444.1:0-24372 GCA_035472155.1 Kofleriaceae bacterium | reverse complement strand
CCACCGCCGGCCGACAACAGCGTGCGCCCGGTGTTCCGGTTCCAGTCCAACGAGGCCAACATCAGCTTCGAGTGCTCGCTCGACAACGGAGGCTTCGTGCCGTGCAGCAGCGGCGCGGCCTTCGGCCCGGTGGGAACCGGCCAGCACCTGTTCTCCGTCCGGGCGCGCGATCGCGCCGGCAACGCCGATCCGACGCCGGTGGGCTACTCATGGAGGGTCGACACGAGCACGCCGGATACGGAGATCCAGTCGAGCCCTCCCGACTTCAGCGGCACCACGACCGCGACGTTCGCGTTCAACTCGCCCGACGTGGCTGGCACCAGCGCGACGTTCGAGTGCGCGCTCGATGGGGGGGCGTTCGCGGCATGCACCTCGCCCAAGGTGTACGCGTCGCTCACCGAAGGTACCCACACCTTCGCAGTGCGCGTGCGCAACCCGGTCGGCACCATCGATCCCTCGCCGGCGACCCGCACCTGGAAGGTGGACCTCACGCCGCCGACCACGATGATCACCGCCGGGCCGACCGGCCTCGTGCCGGTGGCGAGCGCGAGCTTCACGTTCACCGCGAACGAACCCAACGTGAGCTTCACGTGCAGCATCGACAACGCTGCGTTTGCGCCGTGCATGTCGCCGCTCGCGCTCACTGCCCTCGGCCAGGGCGCGCACACCTTCGCCGTCCGCGCCACCGACATCGCGGGCAACCCCGACATGTCCGCGGCGAGCCAGTCGTGGACCGTTGACACCGTCGCGCCGGATGTATCGATCACCGGCGGGCCCGCCGCAGCAAGCACGAGCGGGCCGCGCGTCATCTTCGCGTTCACTGCCAGCGACGGCACTGTCGCGTGCAGCTTCGACAGCGGCGCGTTCGGGGCGTGTGCGAGCCCGATGGGCGTCAACCTCGCTGCGGGCGCACACCAGTTCGCCGTGCGCGCGACCGACGCCGCAGGCAATGTCACCACCGTGACCCGCGGGTGGAGCGTTGCGTGCAGCGCGCCCGATCCGACCGGCGCCGTCGGCTTGCTTCACCTCGACGAGGCCGCCGGCCAGACGCTCGCGAATGCCGTCGCCGGTGGCGCGCCCGCGATGCTCGGCGACACCGCAATGGTCGAGCCGATCGATCCAGTGCTCGGCCCGGGCAGCCGGTTCGGCGGAGGCCTGACGTTCACCGTCGCCGATGGCGACCGTGTCTCCTGGCCGCTCGCGGTCGCCGCGATGCCGGACGTCACGATCGAGCTGTGGGCCAAGCCCGGGGCATCGCCCGGCGCACGCGACATCGCGGTCAGCGGCGATGGCCGCATCGCGCTGCGCGTCGCCGCCGCGAGCCCGACGACCGTGCAGTTCTCGATCGCGATCACCGAGGGTGGCGGCCCGGGTCCGGGTGGCATGACCCGCGTCGCGACCTCGGCCGCGGTCGCCGCCGGCGCGTGGCACCACGTCATCGCATCGCTGCAGCAGCCGGCGCTCCGCCTGTGGATCGACGGCGCGCGCACCGAGGTCGACACCGTGGCGCTCGGGGCACCTCTGGCGCTCGACTCGTTGCGCCTCGGCGGCATGGGCCCGGCCGCGTACGACGGCTCGCTCGATGAGGTCTGGGTCGCGCAGACCGCGATCACCGGCGACGAGGCCGCCCGCACGCGCTACTGCCCGCTGTGACCGTCATGTGCATCGTGTGATCACCGTCGCGGTGTGACGCACGATCGCCGCGCGCTGCACAACATGTGCAGCCGCCGCGCGTCGATGGCGGGCGAAAATCGCGGTCGACAGATGCGACCCGCGTATGATGCGCGCGTGCGCGGAACCCTCGCTGGCCTGCTCTTGATCGCGGCGTGTTACACGCCCCAGATCTCGCCGGGCGTTCCGTGCTCCACCGATGGCCTGTGCCCCGCAGGCCAGCTCTGCATGGGGGGCATCTGCCAGATTCCGGGCCAGATCGACGCCAGCGTCGACAGCTCCGTGCCCGATCGCGACAACGACGGCGTGCCCGATACGGCGGACAACTGCCCCGACGATCCCAACCCCGATCAAGCCAACGAAGACGGCGACAAGTTCGGCGATGCGTGCGACCCATGCCCGCCGTTCAAGAACGACAACCCCAGCGACCCCGACCACGACGGCGTTGCCGACCCGTGTGATCCCAACCCCATGGTCCCCGGCGATCGGATCGAGCTGTTCGAGCCGTTCCACCACGGCTTGCCGGCGTGGACCAAGACCGCCAACTGGACGGCGGTCGGTGATTCCGTCGTGGTCACCGCCGCCGCGGGCACGAAGGAGTATCTGGTCGTCCCCGTCGAGAGCCCCGATCACCTCACCGTCTCCGCCTCCGCCGTCATCTCGGCGGTCCCGACCGCTCCCGATCACTTCCTCGACGTGGCGGTACCTAACGACACCACCAACAACGCCGGCATCCAGTGCGAGCTCTTCCAGCCGATGGCGGAGACCGGCCGCTATCTCTCGCTCTGGGACGGCTTCTTCCAGAGCTTCACCGGCCGCGAGATCGGCAGTCAGCCCCTCATGTGGGCCAACGCCACCGAGTACATCGTGTCCCTCACGCGCGTCGGGGCGAGCTACAAGTGCTCGGTCAGCGATCCCGCGCCGACCCTGCGACTCGACGCACCCGGCACCTCGAGCTCGACCGCGACGGCGCCGACCGCGGTGATCCGCGCCAACTCGCTCACCGCGCGCATCAACTGGGTCATGGTCGTTCGCAGCCCTTGATCCGCGCTCCGGCGCCACCGCCACACGCTATGCTCCCTCGGTGAGTCGCTCGCGCCTGCTCTGGATCGCCGCCGCCGTGTGGGCCGTCCCGATGCTGCTCGCGACCCTGCAGTCGTACTATTACTCGGCCGGCGGCGCGGCCGCGCTCCTCCACGGCTTCGTCCGCGAGGGCCTGGTTTGGGCCACCTGGATCCCGGTCACTCCGATGATCGTCCGCGGCGCCGAGATCACCGCGCCGCGCGGCAGCTGGTTCGTGCGCCACCTCGTGCGCGCCGTCGGCATGACCCTGCTGTTCGGCATCGTCTCGGGCATCCTCATGGACCTCACCCGCCACGCGGGCGATCCGCCGGGCGTCCTCGGCGAGATCAACATGGGCATCGTCGACTGGCTGCCGCTCCAGCCCCTCATCTACGCGGGCGTCCTCGCCACCGGCGTCGCCCTCGATGCGGCGCGCCGCCGCCGCGATGCCGAGCTCTCGCGCGCCCAGCTCGAGACCCAGCTTGCCCACGCCCAGCTCTCCGCGCTGCGCGCGCAGCTCCAGCCCCACTTCCTGTTCAACACCCTCAACGCCGCCGTCGCCCTCGCGCGCGCCGGCAACACCGACGCCACCGCGCGCGTGCTCATCCTCCTCGGCGACCTCCTGCGCCAGCTGCTGCGTAGCGATGCGCCGCAGGAGATCCCGCTGCGCGAGGAGCTCGCGCTGCTCGAGACCTACCTCGAGATCCAGCGCGTGCGCCTCGGCGATCGCCTCCACGTCACCTGGGACATCGACGACGGCGTCCGCGATGCGCTGGTCCCGCAGCTCGTCCTCCAGCCCCTGGTCGAAAACGCCCTCCAGCATGGAATCTCGCGGCGCACCCGTGCCGGCCGACTCGAGATCACCGCCGCGCGCCACGGCGATCAGCTGCGCCTCACCGTCTCCGACGACGGTCCGGGCCTCCCCCCGTCCTTCTCGCTCGCCGATGCAACCGGCGTGGGCCTGCGCAACACGCGCGAGCGCCTCCACCGCCTCTATGGCGAGCGCGGGGACCTCGAGCTCGCGACGGCCGACGGTCGAACCACCGCATCGATCGAGCTGCCGATCCGCGACGCAAGCGACGCCGCCGCCGACGACGCCGAGGCTGAGGCCGCCGGTGACTGACCGCCTGCGCGTCGTTCTCGCCGACGATGAGCCGCTCGGTCGCCTCGCGCTGCGCCAGCTCATCGCGCGCCACCCCGATCTCGAGGTCGTCGGCGAAGCCTGCGATGGCCGCGACGCCGTCGCCCTCGTCGCGGAGATCGCCCCCGACGTCCTCCTCCTCGACGTGCAGATGCCCGAGCTCGACGGCTTCGGGGTCATCGCCGAGCTCTCCTCCGCGCCCCCGACCATCTTCATCACCGCACACGACACCTTCGCCGTGCGCGCCTTCGAGGCCCACGCCCTCGACTATCTGCTCAAACCCGTCGGCGAGCAGCGCTTCGACGCCGCCCTCTCGCGCCTGCGCCGCGAGCTCGACAACCACCGCGCCGTCGAGCTCGGCCGCCGCATGGCCGCTCTCGTCGCCAGCGTCGGCGCACGCCCCTCCGCCGTCAGCTCGCCACGCCAGCGACTCGTCGCTCGCCTCGGCGATCGCTCCACCGTCATCGCCGTCGACGACATCGACTGGATCGAAGCCCAGGACTACACCGCGGCCGTTCACGTCGCCTCGGCCGTCCACGTCGTTCGCCAGAGCCTGACGTCGCTCGAGACCGAGCTCGACCCGACCCGCTTCCTCCGCATCCACCGCGGCGCCCTGGTCAACATCGCGCGCATCCGCGAGCTCCTTCACGGTCCGGGCGAGCTGGTCGTCGTCCTCCACACGGGCGAACGCCTCCCCGTCAGCCGCCGGCGCCGCGAAGCGCTCGAGCGCCTCCTCGGCTCGCCGACCTGATCCGTCTAATCGTCCTGGTCGCCGTCGTCGCGATCGTCGTCGCCGTCATTGCCATCGTTGCCGTCGTTGCCGTGCGGCCGGGCGATGCCAGAGACGGTGAATGGCGGGGTGCTCGTCGCAAAGTCGGCATTGACCACGAGGAAGCGGTCGCCGGCGCGCGCCACGGTCGACGGGCCGCGAAGCGTGGGATCTGTGAGGCTATCGACGATGGTGCTGCGCGAAGCGCGGCGATCGAGCCGGACGAAGGTCAGCTGGTTGCCCGTGACCACGACGAGCCGGCCGCGGTCGAGCAGCATGCCGTCGCCGCCGACGACCGGGTCGCCGTCGAGCGCGCGGATCTGGCGGCCTCGGCGCTCGAGGTCGATGCGGAACAGCGCGCCCGTGCTGCTGAGGACGATGACCAGCGTGTGCTGGTCGAGCGCGACGATGCCGTTCGCGTTGAAGGCACCGGCGGTGTAGACGACCTCGGGCGCGAGCGAGATCGCTTCGGGCGTGCCGCTGCCTGCTCTGACCTGCGCACCGGTGACGTGCCACAGGGTCGGCCGGAAGGAGTCGGTGACGAAGACATCGCCGCTGGCGAGCACCACGAGGTCGTTGAGGAAGCCGCCCGCGCCCGTCGAGAACAGCGCGACCTGGCGCCGCGAGAACAGGTCGTAGACCGTGATGTCGCCGGTTGCACCGCCGGCGACATAGAGCCGGCCGCGAGCGACCTTGAGGCCCACGGCGGATTTGCCGGTGGCACCGGGGATGAATTCGGTGACGTTCGGGTTGCCGAGCGTGCCGCGATAGATCGTGCCGTCGCCGGTCGCGCCGACGAAGAATGTCGCGAGGCCCGCAGACGCGATGCCCTCGGGATTACCGTGGGTGGATGGTGTCAGCGTGAACACCTTGGTCGCCGACGAATCGGCCATTGCCGCTGGCGCGAAGGCGAGCGCGAGGACCACGCCGCCGAGGATCGCGCGCGAGCGCACATTCCTGCTTGCATTCATGAACGGACTCCAAGTTGGTTGTCGCAACTACCGACCACGTTCCCGCGCGACTATAGGCATCGTCGCTCGCGTGGCAAGCAGAGTGGCCAATGAGATCCTGCTGTCGCGGTTTCTCGTCAGCACGATGACCAACTTCAGTACGTGATTTCACCGTTCGAGCTGCAGTTGTGCAGCTGACGCTCACTGCCGTGTCGGCGCCTCATGGAGCCCAGCGCCAGCCGAGCTTGATGAGGAGGACGTCGCCACCGGATTCGGTGAGCACGCGGCCGAGCTGGTTGCCGAGCTGTGCGCCGGTGGCGATCGCGGAGGTGTCGCCGTGGTGGCTGAGGACTGCCGTGAGGAAGGAGCCCGGGCGGAGCTCCCAGCGGGCGATGGCGCTGGCGATCAGGGTGCGCGAGAGGCCGTCGGGGCGCGGGACGGTGAAGCGCCGTTGGCCATCGATGGTGAGCATGGTGTCGTCGGCGGTGACCTGGTCGGAGGACAGCGCGGCGAAGCGATCGGCGGGGCGCGAGGCGCGTGGATCCGCGAGCAGGGCGTAGCGGTCGTAGCGGCCGATCGTCGCGAACGGCTGGGCGTAGAGCTGGATGATCATGCGCGGGGAGATCGCGAGGTCGGCCTGGAGAGAGAGGGAGACGGCGCGCTGGTGCACGCGGCCGACGAGATAGGTGTCGGCGGGGGCGAGGCCCGGGCCGGCGACGAGCTGCCAGCCGATCTGCTGGTCCTGGTAGCTGGCGCCGAGGACGGCGGCGACGTGGTCCGACATCCGGACGGTCAGCGACGGGGAGACCGAGGCGGTGCGCGAGGCGCTGCCGGGCTCGGTGGTGAGGGCGAGATCGAGGCTGGCGGTGGAGGTGCGGCGGCTGTCTGTGTGAACGGAGAGCTTGGCGAGCTCGCGCGGCGGAAGGAGCAGGGCGGGGCCGCCGCGCAGCCACTCGGTGGAGAACGAGGAGAGCTCGTGCTGGAGGGTGAGGGTGCCGCCCCAGTAGCTGCGGAGGTCGACGGTGAGGGCGGCATCGACGACCGCGGCGCGGCGCTCGCCGCCGAAGCTCCAGCCCAGGCCCGCGTTGTCCGTGCCGATGCGCCAGTGGCGGATGAGGCCCCGGCGGTAGCGCTGGTAGCCCCACTGGGTGGCGACGAGGAGCCAGTCGGAGTTGCGCTGGAAGCCGATGCCGTTGACGTCGTAGCCGGGGGAGATGGCGCGCACAAAGACGCCGCCGAGGAGGTCGCCGCTGGTCTTCTGCAAGCGGCCTTCGCCGGCGATGCCGGTGAGGTGGGTGGCGCCATCGTCGAGGCGCAGGCGCGGGGCGTCGGAGCGAAGAAAGTTGTGCCAGGGCTGGGCGGCGAGGCGCGCGATCGAGGCGGCGGTGCCGAGCTGCTCGGTGGCGAGCGCCCAGCCGCGCAGCTCGTAGCCCTGGTGGGCCCAGCGGAGCCGGCCGTCGAGGCCGAGGGCGACGGCGTCGCTGGGCAGGGCGTCGGCGAGGGGCCCGCTGACCTCGCGATGGAGGGCGCTGGCGAACAGGCCGAAGGCGGCGTTGCCAGCGTCCGCTTCGCGGACGACGCGGGCGACGGCAGCCTCGCTGCGCGCGGCGACGGCCACGGCGACGGAGCCCGGGCCGGAGCCGTCGGGGACCGCGTCTGCGCCGTCGGTGACGGTGGCGAGGACGCCCGTGCGCCAGCCCGGGGACGTGTGGGCGAAGCGCTTGGCGGCGCCGAGGATGCGGGTGGCGGCGGGGGCGGTCGCGCCGGGTGGAATGTCGCCTTCGGGGGCGCGGCCGATGCGGCGCGAGTAGAACGGAGCCTCTTCGCTGAACGAGTCGTCGCGGCTGACGAGGGGCAGCGACGTATCGAAGCGGAAGGCGTCGATGCCCTCGGTGAAGAACGGGCGACGCTCTTGCTGGAACAGCTCGAAGGCGGTGAGGTTGAGCTGGGTGGGATCGGCCTCGACCTGGCCGAAGTCGGGGAGCACCGTGGCGGCGAGCTCGGCGCTCGGCGAGAGGCCGATGTTGGCGTCGACACCGGCGCGCATCTCGGGGGAGCCCGCGCGCTCGGCCTGGACGAGGGCGTAGGGCGTGATATCGAGGCGGCGGTTGCGCGGCGCGGCGTCGACGACGAGCTCGTTGAACAGCGAGACCACGCCCGCGAGCTGCGGCATGCGCGGGGACCAGTTGGAGGATTCGCCGGTGTGCGGGTTGCTGCGGTAGACGTTGATGCCCCAGCGCATGGGCTCGCCGGAGGCGGAGTCGTGGTGGGCGAGGATCGAGAACGGGATGCGGTACTCGGCGGTCCAGCCGCCACCGTCGATGCGCGTCGCGGCTTCCCACACGGCGTTCCAGCTCGAGTCGTAGTCGGTGTCGTTGACGAACACGCCGTCGACCTGCATGCCGGCGGGGTTGACGCCGAACGAGTAGGCGGTGCGGCGATCGCGGCGGCTGTCGATCTCGACGAAGCACCAGTCGGAGCTGTTCTCGTCGTCGCGCCGCCCGAGCGGAGCCTGGATCGCCGCCGCGGCCGGATCCTCGAGGCGCACGCCGACGTAGAGGGCGTCGTCGTCGAACAGGACCTTGAAGGTCGTGTGGAGGTGGGCGGGCTCGCCGGGCGCGGGGCTGGACTGCATGAACTGCTCGCCCGGTGCGGCGGAGTCCCACGCGGGCTCGTCGAGCCGGCCGTCGAGCTGGAGGGCCGCAGGGGTGCGGTGCGCGGTGAGGCTGCGCGGCGCGAGGAGCGGATTGACCGGCTCGGCGTGCGCGGTCGCGGGGGTGGCGGCGAGGGCGAGGGCGAGCGCGATCGAGACCGCGAACGAGCGCGCAACGGGGACGGCACAGCGAGACAACGCCATCGCCGCCCACGATAGCGGCCCGCTGCGGCACTGCCCGGAGCGCGCAGGGAGCGGTGCGTCGCCGGTCGCGAGCGGTCAGCCCGGCCGGCGAGCGGTCAGCGCCACCGGCGTGCGGTCAGCGCCGGCGCGCGGTCACTTGGTGCCCTTGGTCGGGAAGCCGCGCTTCTTGAGGAGCGCGGTGACGTCGGGGTCGCGGCCACGGAACTGGCGGTAGCCCTCGGCGCGGTCGATGGTGTTGCCGGGGGCGAGGATGTACTTCTTCATCTTGCCGGCGACGGTCGGGTCGAACGGGTCGCCCGCCTCGGCGAACGCCTCGCGGGTGTCGGCGTCCATCACCTCGGACCACAGGTAGCTGTAGTAGCCGGCCGAGTAGGCGTCGCTGGCGAACAGGTGGTTGAACTGCGGCAGGCGGTGGCGCATCGCGACCTCGCGCGGCGAGCCGATCTTGTCGAGGGTCTCCTTCTCGAAGGTCTCGGGATCGATCACGCCGTCGGGCTTGATGTGCATCTCCATGTCGACGATGGCCGACGACAGGTACTCGACGGTGGTGTAGCCCTGGTTGAACTTGGCCGAGCGGGTGACCTTGTCGACGAGCGCCTGCGGCATCGCCTTGCCGGTCTTGTAGTGGTGCGCGAACTTGTCGAGGATCGGGCGGGTCATCACCCACTGCTCGTGGACCTGCGAGGGGTACTCGACGAAGTCGCGCGGCGTGCCGGCGAGGCCCGGGTAGTTGACCTCGGAGAGCAGGCCGTGGAGCGCGTGGCCGAACTCGTGGAATAGCGTGCGCGCGTCGTCGAGCGAGATCAGCACGGGCTCGTTGGGTGCGCCGCGCACGAAGTTGTTGTTGTTCGACGTGATCGGCGTGCGCACCTTGCCGGTGAAGGTCTCGTGGCCGCGGTAGCCCGCCGCCCAGGCGCCCGAGCGCTTGCCCTTGCGCGCGAAGTAGTCGCCGTAGAACAGGCCGACGTACGCGCCACTGGTCTTGTCGCTGACCTCCCAGACGCGCACGCTGGGCTCGAACACCGGCACCTTGCCGGTGATCTCGGTGAACGTCAGGCCGTACAGCTTCTCGGCCATGAACTGCGAGGCCGCGATCATGTTGTTGAGCTCGAAGTACGGCTTGAGCTCGTTCTCGTCGACGTCGTACTTCGCCTTGCGCACCTTCTCGGCGTAATAGAGATAATCCCAGGGCTCGAATGGCATCTTGAGCCCATCGCGCCTGGCGAGCTTCTCCATGTCGCCGACCTCCTCCTTGACGCGCGCGACGGCGGCCGGCCACACGCGCATCATCAGCTCCATCGCCTTGGCCGGGTCCTTGGCCATGGTGTCGGACATGCGCCAGTGGGCGTGGCTCGGATAACCGAGCAACTGGGCGCGGTCGGCGCGCAGCTTCACGATGCGCGCGAACGTCTTGTGGGTGTCGTTGTCGCCGCCGTTGTCGCCGCGCTTCTTGAACGCCTTCCACACCTGCTCGCGCAGGTCGCGCCGCGACGACGCTGCGAGGAACGGATCGACGCTCGACCGCGTGTTGACCACGGCCCACTTGCCGTCGAGCTTGCGCTCGGCCGCCGCGTGCGCGTAGGTCGCCTTGAGCGAGGGCGAGAGCCCCGCGAGGTCGCGCTCGCCCAGCACCGTCCAGGTGTTCTCCTCGGCGAGGACCTTCTTGCTGAACTCGGCGTAGAGGCCCGCGAGCTCTTCGTTGATCTTGCCGACCTTGGCCTTCTCGGCGGGGGCGAGCTTGGCACCCGCCTTGACGAACTGCTCGTAGCGCAGCTCGACGAGCCGGCGCTTCTCGGGATCGAGCTTGTCGCGCGCGGCGTACACCGCGCCGATCCGCGCGAACAGCTTCTCGTTGAAGGTGACCTTGTCGCGCGCGGCCGCCATTTTCGGCGACCACTCCTTCTCGATCTTCTCGACCTCGGGGGTGCTCATGTTGCCGGTCATCACGCCCCACAGCGGCCGCACCCGGTTCTCGTAGCGCCCGCTGTCCTCGAGCCGCACGAACGTGTTCTCGAACGTCGGAGGCTCGGGGTTCTCGGCGATCACGTCGATCTCGGCGAGCCCGAGGGCAATCCCGATCTCGAACGACTTGGGGAACATCTCGGTCTTGACCTTGTCCCAGGGCGGCACGCCGCCGTGGTCGCCGGACCACGCTTGCAGCAGCGGATCCTCGTCGGCGAGCGCGGTGAGCCGTTTGACCTCGGCGACCGCGGCGTCGAGCCTGGAAGGCTGCGGCGGTTTCGCTTCGGCCGTGGGTGCCGCGGGCTCGGGGCTCGGCGTCGTCGGTGCCGCGGGCTTGGGCCCGGAACCGCACGACCACAGAAAAACAACGACTGCGAGGGACGGGTGGGGCTTCACGCCACGGACTCTATCGGGGTTGTCGCGCGGTTGCAGCACGGTTGCAGCCGCCGGGTTGACGCCCGGCGCATATCCAGATATATATCGAATATGTCGAAACGCACACCGCCGCAGCCCGAGGGCGCGCTCTACGTGCGCCTGCCCGCCAACGCCGTCGACAAGCTCCACCGCGCGGCCGAGGCGCTCGGGGTCCACAAGAAGGACCTGATCGCCGGCCTGGTGTCCAAATATGTCGACCCGGATAGCCGCCGCGGCCTGTCGGCGCTCGGCGCGCTGTCGCAGCCGCGCCGCATCACGGTCGACCTCGGCGAGCCCGGGCCCACGATGGGCGCGTACTCGTTCCAGCCCTACGACCCGCCCGAGGTGATGAACGCCGAGCAGGCGGGCCAGCTGTTCCAGCTCGACGAGAAGATCGTCCTCGAGCTCGCCGAGTCCGGGCAGCTGCCGGGCCGAAAGCTCGGCAACCAGTGGCGGTTCTCGCGCGCGGCGATCATCGGCTGGCTCTCGGGCGAGGCCGGCGGCGGTCGCGATCCGCACTACCCGGGCGAGCGGCCGTCGGACCGGTCGTCGGATCGGAGCCGGCGATGACCTTCCTCGTCCCCACCGTCATCGAGCAGACCCACCGCGGCGAGCGCGGCTGGGATATCTATTCGCGCCTGCTCAAGGACCGCGTCGTGGTCCTCGGCGCCTCGATCGACGACGACATCGCCAACGTCATCATCGCGCAGCTGCTCTTCCTCGACGCCGAGGACCCGGGCAAGGACATCATGCTCTACGTCAACTCGCCGGGCGGTCAGGTCTCGGCGGGCCTGGCCATCTACGACACGATGCAGTTCCTCCACTGCGACATCGCCACGTTCTGCATGGGGCAGGCGGCGTCGATGGCGAGCTTCCTGCTCGCCGCAGGCACCAAGGGCAAGCGCTACGCGCTGCCGCACGCGCGCATCATCATTCACCAGCCGCTCGCGGGCTTTCAGGGCCAGGCGACCGACATCGATATTCACGCGCGCGAGATCCTCTACACGCGCGACATCATCAATCAGCTGTACGCCAAGCACACCGGGCAGACCGCCGACAAGATTTGCCACGACACCGAGCGCGACAACTTCATGTCTGCCGCGCAGGCGATGGAGTACGGCCTGATCGACGAGGTCTTGGTCACCGCCAAGAAGCGCCCCGAGAAGCCCGAGAAACCCGAGAAGCCCGAGAATCGATAGACCACGGTACAGACGCGATTCCGACCTCGACGAGTAGCGGCGCCCGGCTGCTGCTGCGGCCGCTCGGCGCACCGCGATCAGCGCGCCAGGATCGCGGGCGTCTCGCGAGGGAGCACGGCGTGGAACACGCTGCCCTGGCCCGGGCTGCTGCGGACACCGACCGAGCCGCCCTGGGCCTCGACGATGCGGCGCGTGAGCACGAGGCCCACGCCGGTGCGCGGCGACTTGCGCGCGCCCACGCTGGTGCCGAGCTGCTCGACCTCGACGAACAAGCGCTGGATCTGCTCCGGGGCGATGCCGATGCCGGAGTCCTCGACCTCGAGGCGAAACGAATCGGGCGACTCGGGGCAGGTGCGCACGACGATGCTGCCGCCCTCCGGCGTGAACTTGAGGGCGTTGGACAGGTAGTTGTAGAGGACCTGCTTGAAGCGCGCCGGGTCGATGACGATGACCTCGATCGAGCGGTCGGCCTCGACCTGGACGCGGATCCGCTTCTGCAGCGACAGCGTGCGCAGCACGCTGGTGACCTCGGCGATGACGGAGGCGACGACGACCGGCTCGGGACGGAACTCGAGCTTGCCGGCCTCGACCTTGGCCAGGTCGAGCACGTCGTTGATGAGCTGGAGCAGGTGGCGGCCGCTGGCGAGGATGTCGCCCATGAACTCGTGGTGGTCGGCGGACTCGGGCGCGACGCGGCCGTAGAAGATCAGCTCGGAGAACCCGATGATGGTGTTGAGCGGCGTGCGGAGCTCGTGCGACATCGCGGCCAGAAACTCGCTCTTGAGCCGGTTGGCTTCGTGGGTGCGGAGGCTCTGCTCTTCGAGCTGGCGCACGCGCTCGCGCTCGCTCTCCATCTCCTTGCGCTCGCGGAGATCGACGATCGAGACCCGGCACAGCGACCGGCCGCCCGCGGGGACGCGGACGAGCTGGACCTCGCAGGGGATGTCGTCGCCCGAGGCGGTGCGGTGCATCCACTCGAGCTTGACCGGCTCGCCGGCCATCGCGCGGTCGACGCGCTCGGCGATCACGTCGGCGGAGCGCTGGCCGTCGGGCTGGCGCTGCGGGCACAGGTCGGCGAGGCCGAGCTCGAGGAGCGCAGCGCGCGCGTGGCCGAACAGGCGCACGGCGTTGTCGTTGGCGTCGTCGAGCCGGCCGGTGCGCAGGTCGTAGGTGACGACCGCCTCGGGCGCGGCCTCGAACAGCGTGCGCAGGAGGCTGCGCTCGCTGGCGAGCTCTTGCGCGGCGGTGACGTCGCGGAAGCACAGCGCGATGTGGTCGGTCTTGCCGCCGCGATCGGACAGCGGCGTGATCGAGAGCTCGAGCGCGGCGCGCCGCGGGTCGACGACGTGCTCGTGCCTGCCCGCGTCGTGCCAGAACGCCGGGACGACGACGGCCTCGCCGGCGAATGCGCGCTCGAGGTAGGGCGCGAGATCGTGCGCGCGCGCCAGCTCGTCGAGCGGCTCGTGGCCGGGCGGCGGCGCCGCGCCGAACAGCTCGCGGTACGCGCGGTTCACGACGACCAGGCGGCCATCCGCGTGCGCGACTGCGAAGGCGACGGGCGCCTCGGCAAACAAGGTCGCGAGCAGTGCCGGATCAGCGATCGTCGCGAGCTTGTCCTTGACGTACTCCACTGCCATTCGTCCCACCGAAGTTCGAGAATGGTAACCGAAGGCGAACGCGCTGCGAGCGCGGATTCATCCCGCGCCGCGCGAGAACGCGGTTGCGAGCGCGCCGCGAATCGCGCTTTCTCGACGGAGATTGCGAGGATTTCGGGTGCGCGCAGCGCCGGCTGCAGCAAATTGCAGCGGCCTCGAAGCGGCGCGCCGTCTTGCGATCACATCGCCGTACACGGTGGTGAACGTCAAAGCTGACGTGGCGTGACTCGGGTGGGTAGTCGGCAGTGCTGCAGTGCTGCGCTATGTGCCGGAAGCCACGATGCGGATGCGCGCCGCGCGCGAACTTTGCGCCGGTACGCTGATTGCTGGACTGCGACCGGATGCGAGTGCGCGCCTTCATGCTGGTCGTCCAGCTGTTGATCGCTGCGGACGCGCTCGCACTCGATAGCACACGGAGCATCACGCAGTACGCGCAGACCCATTACGAGACGCGCGACGGAATGCCGCACGGCTTCGCGAACTCGATCGCGCAGACCGCCGACGGGTACCTGTGGACCGGCAGCGAGGAGGGACTCGCGCGATTCGACGGCGCGAGCTTCCGGATCTTCGATCGCCGCCGCACCGAGGGGATTCCGACCAACGAGTTCACCGCGCTCGCGGTCGACCCCGCGGGCACCTTGTGGGCCGGCACGCGCGAGCACGGAATTCTGCACCTCACCGAAGGAGAGTTCCGTCCGGTGGTGTGGGAGGCCGGCCCGCAGGCGCAGCAGATCCGCACGATGGCGTTCGGCCGCGAGGGCGATCTGTGGATCGGCCTGCGCGATCGCGGGCTCGCGCGGCTGCACAACGGTACGCTGGTCGGCCTGTGGGGCGCGCGCGATGGCTTGCCCCACAATGACGTGCGCTCGATGCTCGCGGCGCGCGACGGCACCGTGTGGGTGGGCACGTTCAGCGGGCTCGCGCGCTGGCGCGCGGGGCGCATTCTCCCCGGACCGGCGGCGCTCGCCGGCGTCGCGGTGCATGCCATCGCCGAGGACGTGCACGGCGAGCTGTGGTGCGCGACCGCGAACGGCCTGGCGCACCTGCGCGGCGATGCGGTCGAGATCGTCGGCCTACAGCGCCTGCCGACGACCGACGTCCGCCGCATCCTGTTCGACCGCGACGGCACGCTGTGGATCGGCACCGGCACCGGCGCGGCGCGCATGAGCCCGAGCGGCCAGATCGACATGCTGCCGGCGCCGGCATCGATGATCCTCGCACTGTTCGAGGACTCCGAGGGCAATGTCTGGATCGGCAGCGAGAAGGGCCTCGACCGCCTGCGCGACGGCGACGTGCTGCCGTTCGGCACCTCGGAGGGCACGACCGACGAGCCGGTGTTCGGCGTCCGCGAGGACCCCGCGGGCACGATGTGGATCGCCTCGAGCGGCGGGCTGTTTCGCATCGCGGTCGGCGAGCGCACCGCCACCCTCATCGTGGCCGATCACGGCACGATGTTCGCGATCTTCCCCGACTCGCACGGCGACATCTGGTTCGGCGAGCGCGATGGCGGCGTCGGGCGCTGGCGCGACGATCACTTCACGTGGCTGGGCCGCCGCCCGTGGGAGCGCGTCCGCTCGATCACCGAGACCAAGGAGGGCATCTGGCTCGGCACCGACCAGGGGTTGTTCCAGATGCACGGCGATCGCCTCGAGGACGCCATGTCGATGCTGACCGGCCACGCGATCAGCGAGGTCACGCCCGACCCGAGCGGAGGGCTGTGGATCGGCACCGAGGGCGGCGGGATCAAGCGCTGGCGAGACGGCAAGTTCCTCGCGGTCCCCGCGGGTGGACCGCCCGAGACCGCGCACGTCGGGACGATCCAGTTCGAGGCCGACGGCGCGATGTGGGTGGGCACCGAAGGCGCGGGGCTATGGCGCCTGCGCGACGGCCACTGGTTCGTGTTCACCGCCAAGAACGGCATGTTCGATGACGTGGTGTGGCGGATCCTCGACGATGGCCGCGGCAACTTCTGGATGTCGTCGAACCGCGGCATCTGGAGCGTGAGTCAGCGCGAGCTCGAGCAGCACGCCGCCGGTGCGCGTGCGACCGTCGAGTCGGTGGTGTACGGCGAGGGCGACGGCATGCGCGACCGCGAGTGCAACGGCGCGATCGAGCCGTCGGGCTGGCGCGGCCGCGATGGCCGGCTGTGGTTCCCGACCGCCAAGGGCCTCGCCGTGATCGACCCGGCGCACCTGCACCCGTCGCGGCCGCCGACCGCGGTCGTCGAGAACGTGCGGGTCGATGGCCAGCACCACGCGGTCGTGCCGGCGATCGAGCTCGCCCCGGGCTCGAGCCGCATCGAGCTCGCCTACACCGCGCCGGCGCTGCGCAGCCCCGAGCGCCTGCGGTTCCGCTACAAGCTCGACGGCTTCGACGGCACGTGGAACGACGCCGGCACCCAGCGCATGGCGCAGTACACCAACCTCGCGCCCGGCAGCTACACGTTCATCGTCGAGGCCGGCGCCGACGGCAAGTGGGGCCGCGCCGGCAAGATGGCGATCACGCTGCACCCGCAGTTCTACCAGACGCGGTGGTTCTTCGTGCTCGCGGTGCTCTCGGTGGTCCTCGCGATCGTGGCGGTGCCGCTCCTGCGCGTGCGCCAGCTGCGCGCCCGGGCGCGCGAGCTCGACGAGCGTGTCCAGGAAGCGATCCGCGAGCTCAAGGTCCTCTCGGGCCTCTTGCCGATCTGCGCCTGGTGCAAGAAGGTCCGCGACGACGGCGGCTACTGGAGCAAGATCGAGGCGTACCTCAGCGAGCGCACCGACGCGCAGTTCACTCATGGCATCTGCCCCGACTGCAACGACAAGATGCTCGCCGAGGAGGGCACGAGCCAACCGCACGGTCCGGCCAAGACCGGCGGCCACACCCACGCGCACGGCCACGGCCACAGCGATCGTTTCAAGCCATAGCAGCTGTCGCGGGCGTCGCAGCGCTCGTCGCGTGCGCATCGGCGGTGCTCGTCGGGCGATCCTGGTGCAGGATGCGGCAGATGCGCATCTTCCGGCTCGCCACATGCCTCGTCGTTCTCGGGTCGATCGCCGCGCCTGCCCCCGCTGACCCGATCCCCGCGGCCGCCTACCAGGACCTGCGCTGGCGCATGGTCGGCCCGTTCCGCGGCGGCCGCACGCGCGCGGCCACCGGCGTCGCCTCGCAGCCCTGCCTGTTCTACGTCGCGCAGGTCAACGGCGGCATCTGGAAGACCGACGACTGCGGCCGGGTGTGGACGCCGATCTTCGACGACCAGCCCACGCAGTCGATCGGCGCGCTCGCGGTCGCGCCGTCCAACCCCAGCATCATCTATGCAGGCAGCGGCGAGGGCCTACACCGGCCCGATCTCGCGGTCGGCGACGGCGTCTACAAGTCGACCGACGCAGGCAAGACCTGGACGCACATCGGGCTCAGCGATGCGCAGCAGATCCCACAGATCGCCGTCGATCCGACCAACCCCAACCGCGTGTTCGCCGCCGTGCTCGGCCATCCCTACGGCCCCAACGAGGAGCGCGGTGTGTACCGCTCGCTCGACGGCGGGAAGACCTGGAAGCGCGTGCTCTACAAGGATGCAAACACCGGTGCCTCGGATCTCGAGATCGATCCCAAGCACCCCGAGGTCGTGTACGCCGCGCTGTGGGAGTCGCGGCTCGGGCCCTCGGAGGACGCCAACGCGTTCCAGGGCACCGGCGGCGGGCTCTACAAGTCGATCGACGGCGGCACGACCTGGCGCAAGCTCGCAGGTGGCCTGCCCGCCAACGCGGTGCAGTTCGACCTCGCGATCGCACCGAGCCAGCCCAGCCGCCTCTACGTCGAGCTGGTGACCAGCGAGCCCAACAACTACGGCAGCGGCGCGGGCGCCGGGCTGTATCGCTCCGACGACGCCGGCGCGACCTGGACCAAGATCACCACCGACGATCGGCCGGTGCTCAAGATCGGCGGCGGCGACCTCATGGTCCCCGTCGTCGACCCCAGGAACCCCGATGTCGTCTACGTCGCCAGCATCGTCGCGATGAAGTCGAGCGATGGCGGCAAGACCTGGACATGGCTGCGCGGCGCGCCCGGCGGCGACGACTACCAGAACCTGTGGATCAACCCGCGCGATCCGAACATCTTCGTGCTGGTGGCCGATCAGGGCGCGGTCGTCACCGTCAACGGCGGCAAGACCTGGAGCAGCTGGTACAACCAGCCCACCGCGCAGCTCTATCACGCAGCGGCGACGGCCGACTTTCCGTATCGCGTGTGCAGCGGCCAGCAGGAGAGCGGCTCGGTGTGCATCTCGAGCCGCGGCGACGATGGCGCGATCGGGTATCGCGAGTGGCGCCCGGTCGGCGTCATCGAGTACGGCTATGCCGCGCCGGACCCGCGCAACCCAGACATCGTCTATGGCGCCGGTCGTAATTCGGTATCGCGATATCAGTGGTCGACGGGTCAGGTCCAGAATGTCACTCCGATCCCGATCCGCGGCTCGTATCGCGTCGAGCGCACACAGCCGATCATGTTCTCGCCGCTACAGCCCGATATTCTCTATTACGCATCCAATATCCTGTTTCAATCGAACAACGGCGGGCAGAGCTGGCAAGCGATCAGCCCCGACCTCGCGCACCCCAAGCCCGGCGTACCGCCGAGCATCGGCACGCTCGCGTCCAAGAACCCGGGCGCGGCGGACCAGCGCGGCGCGATCTATGCGCTCGCGGCGTCGTTCAAGTCGCTCGGCACGCTGTGGGCCGGCACCGACGACGGCAAGCTGTGGACCACGCGCGACGGGGGCAAGCACTGGACCGACATCACGCCGCCCGCGCTGACCCCATGGAGCAAGGTCACGCAGCTCGACGCCTCGCACTTCGACGACACCACGGTGTACGCCTCGGTCAGCCGGTTCCGCATCGACGACCTGGCGCCCTACATCTACAAGACCCACGACAGCGGCAAGACCTGGACGCTGATCACCGCGGGCCTTCCGCCCGGACCGGTCGACGCCGTGCGCGAGGACCCGGTGCGCAAGGGCCTGCTGTACGCCGCGACCGAGACCAGCGTGTGGGTCTCGTTCGACGACGGCGCGAGCTGGCAGTCGCTGCAGCGCAACCTGCCCCACTCGGCCGCGCGCGACATCATCGTCCACGACCGCGATCTCGTGGTCGCGACCCACGGCCGCGGGTTCTGGATCATGGACGACATCACGCCGCTGCGTCAGATCGCTGCCGCGATGCCCGACACCCTGGTCAAGCCGGCGCCCGCGGTCCGCATGCAGCGCAGCCTCTACACCGATACGCCGGTGCCGCCCGACGAGCCGATGGCCGAGAACCCGCCCGACGGCGCGATCCTCGACTACTACCTCGCGCAGCCGGCAAGCTCCGTGACGCTCGAGATCCTGGACGCGCGCGGCAAGCCCGTGCGCAAGTACACCAGCTCCGATCCGCCCGAGCTCACCCCGGCCGAGATCGCAAAGCAGCTCATCCCATCCTACTGGGTGAAGCCGCACCAGACGCTCGGTACGGCCGCCGGACATCACCGGTGGGTGTGGGACCTGCGCGGCGAGCGCCCGCTCGCGCCGTCGTACGAGTACCCGATCAGCGCGGTGCCGTACGCCACGCCGCGCGAGCCGCTGGGCCCGCGCGCGGCCCCGGGCAAGTACACCGTCAAGCTCACCGCCGGCGACAAGGCGCTGACCGCGCCCCTCGAGGTGCGGCTCGATCCGCGGGTCAAGCTCGCGCCGGCCGCCGTCGCCAAGCTCGGCCAGCTCGAGGCGCGCCTCGCCGAGCTCGTCACCCAGAGCTCGCGGCTCGCCCTCGAAGCCAAGTCGGTCAGCGGCCAGCTCGGCAAGCTCGCCTCGCAGCCCGATGCGCTCAAGGCCCAGATCAGCGACGTCGCGGCCAAGGTCTCGGCGATCGCCGCGGACCCGCCGGGCCCACGCGGTGGCGGCGGTGGCCCGCGTCCGCCCACCCTCGGCGGCGTCAACAGCAAGCTCGTCACCTTCTACCGGATGATCGACGTCGACGCCGCGCCGACCGCGGTGCAGCTCGCCGAGATCGCGAAAGCCGAGCAGGAATTCGCCACCCTCGAGAAATCGTGGGAGGCGCTCGCCAGGGGCCCGCTCGCCCAGCTCAACACCGCCTTCACCGCCGCGGGCATGCCGGCGATCAAGCCGGACGCGACGCCCGAGACCCAGCAGGGGCACGGCGAGGAGGAGTAGCCGCCGCGTCGACGATACAGCTAGCGTACCGTGGATTGCCGGCATTCGACGCGTGCGGTCCTCTATGCTCGCGGGGTGAAGTCGAAAATTGCATTGGCGGTCGCACTCGTGATCTGCATCGCGTGCTCGTCGCGGCGTCCACCACCGGAGCAGCACGAGAGGCGAGGCCAGCCGCGGATCCAGAAGGAGAACACCCTGGCGACACGCGCGCTGTCGCCCGACGAGCGCAAGACGATCGACGCGGTGCAGTTTGCGATGCTCGGCAGCGGCAACGTGCGCAGCTTTCACATCGGCTACGACGCGCTGTTCCGCGCGCATCAGCCGGTCTACGTCACGGCCGATTCGCTGCTCTATGCCTGGCATTCGTCGTACGACGCCATCCTGATCGCCATCGAGCGCGCGAGCATCGTGCCGCGGCTCGACGAGATGCTCGGCGAGCTGCGCAGCGCGCTGAAGAGCTGCGGCGGACCGGCGATGCTGCGCGCCGACCTCGATGTGTACCTGGGCGTCGCATCGAGCCTCTTGCACGACAAGCTCGAGCCACCGGTCGCGGGCGGCGATGCGCGCGCGATCGCCGACATCGTCGAGCAGGCGACGAAGGCGACCGGCACCCGCATGAAGCTGTTCGGCGACGACCGGGCGTTTGACTTCTCGATGCTCAAGCCGCGCGGTCACTACATCGAGGCGGGGCTCGAGAGCTACTTCCGGGCGATGTCGTGGCTCGGGCGCGTCGATCTGCGGATCGCCATGCAGCGCAAGGCCGGAGCGCCGTGGGCCGTCGACCGGCGGGCGCTCGACGACGCGCTCCTGCTCGAGTCGCTGTTCACCGGCCGGGCGCGCGCGGCCTGGGACGCGATCGACCGCGCGTTCATCGCGCTCGTCGGGCCGCGCGATTCGATGTCGCTCCCCGAGCTCGCGACGGTTCGCCGCGCGCTACCGCCGGATCTCGTCCGCGTCTCGGACATCGACCTCGTGGCGACCCTGCGTGGCCCGGCCAGCGCGCGCATCCACACGCAGTGGGTCGACAGCGAGTCGCGGTTACTCTCGTTCGTGCTGCTCGGCCAGCGCTATGCGCTCGATTCGCATGTGCTCTCTCTCGTGCTCTACGGCGAGCTGGCCGACGACCGCGGCAGGCAGACGCTGCGGATGATGCCGACACCGGCCGACGTCGGCTATGCCGTGTTCGACAACCGCGCGGCGCGGCAGCTGCTCGTGCCCGAGGTCGCCGCCTGGGGCGCGCCCTATGCGATCGCGCTCGAGGCGGCGCATCGCGAAGCATCATCCGCGAGCGAGCTCGCCACCGGCAGCCTCTACCACCGCTGGCTCGGTGCGCTGCGCGCGCTGTCCCCGGATCGCGATCGCGACGCTGCCCTCCCGACCCCGTTCGTCAGCGACGCCTGGGCGCGGCGCATGCTGAACACGCAGCTCGCGTCATGGGCCGAGCTGCGCCACGACAACCTGCTCTATGCGGAGCCGACGGACACCATGCGGGAAACCTGCGAGTATCCCGATGGCTACATCGATCCGTATCCGGCGTTCTACGCCGCGATGGAATCGCTCGCGGCCCAGGGCAAGGCGATGGTCGCCGCGCTGCCGCCTGAGCCGCCGCCCGCACCCGACCTCGTGCCGTTCTTCGACTCGATGGGGGTCACCATGGCCCAGCTGCGCCACATCGCCGAGCGCGAGCGCGCCAACCAGCCGCTCGAGGCCGCCGACCTCGACTTCCTCAACCACATGGTCTCGCTCGACGGTAAGCAAGCCGGCTGCACCACCGTGTACGAGGCGGCCGGCTGGTACGGCCACCTCTACTACGATCGCTCGCACGCGCTCGAGCACGAGCCCGTCATCGTCGATGTCCACACCCAGGCGACCGACGACGATGGCAACGGGCTCGGCCGCGTGCTCCACGTCGCCACCGCGCTGCCGCGCATGATGGTCGTGACCCTCGCGCACGACGGCGGTCAGCACGCACAGACCTACCGCGGCTTCGTGTCGACCTACCAGGAGAAGATCACCGACCACTTCCGGCGCATCACCGACGAGGAGTGGCGCGCCGAGCTCTGGCAGCAGCCGCCGATCGTCGTGCCCTGGCTCCGCGACATCGTTGCGCCGTAGCCTAGAGCTTGAACACGCGCACCGCATTGTCATGCAGGAACGCCGTGCGCACCTCGGGCGCGAGCCCGAGCGCATCGAGCCCATCCATCGCCTGGCGCGGTGTCAGCATCGGGTAGTTCGACCCGAACAGCACGCGCTGCGCCCCTTGCCCGCGCAGGTAGTCCACCAGCTCGTGCGGATACCGCTTCGCGCTGTACGCCGATGTGTCGATATAGAACGTGCGGAACTTGTATGCCAGGGACAGCACCTCGTTCATCCACGGAAACCCGACGTGGCCGCCCACGACCACGAGCTCGGGAAACTCGAGCAGCACGCGCTCCAGATACGGAATGGGCCGCCCGGGCTCCGAGCTGAGCAATGGCCCCGTGTGCCCGATCTGGGTCAGAAACGGAATCCCCAGCTCACAGCACTCTGCATAGAGCGGATAATACCGGCGGTCGTCGGGCGGCAGTCCCCACAACCAGGGCACGATGCGCAGCGCCTTGAAGCCGCGGTCCTTGACGCACCGCCGCAGCTCGCGCACGCCCGCCATGGGCTCGAACAGGTTCGCGCTCGCCACACCGACAAAGCGATCCGGCCGCTCTGCGCACTGCGCGGCGACCTCGTCATTCGAGATCAGCCAGCCCTTGGGTCCGCACCAAGCGCACAGGAGCGCACGCTCGACCCCGGCCTCCTCCAGGTGCCCGACCATGCCCTCCACCGTCATCTCGGTGCGAAGCGTCTCCTGCCGCGTCCAGCGATTCAGGCTCGCCAGCCACGGCTCGTCGAGAAACCTCTGGGTGGGCCGCTGCGCCCATGCATCGATCACCGGCTGCGCCATGCTCCGCGCATCGTCCGCCGCCGCGCCGCGGACTGCAAGCGACCGCGATCATTGCCTCGCAGGGCCGTTTCGCTCGAATCAGCCGTCAGACCGACCCGGCACGCTCGCCAGATGGTGGATACCAGCGGCCTTTTGTTGCTGGCTTCGACGATGAGATGCAAGTGGTTGTGCTGGATGCTGAGGTGGCAGATCCGAAAATCTTCGCGGCGCGCCGTTGTCAGCGTTGCTTCGCGGATCGCCTGATAGACGCAGCGGCGACGCAGATTGCCGACGACACCGATCGCGCGCAGCGTGACATGCACCGGGTACCGCGCGTGCAAGAACGGTCGCGCTTTCTGCGGCGAGCCGGCCCGCGGCCCCTTCGGTGGGCGGCCAGCTCCGCGCCGCTTGCCCCCGCGCTTTCGAAATAACATACACACTTGGCAATCCAATAATGAATAACGGAGAATCAATTGACTGACTTGTATTCGATGATTAGCTATCGTGCATGGCCAGCCGCACGAAGAGCAACGCGCCCGAGCAGCTGGTGTTGCGCAATCGGCCGGCGCGGGGTGGCTTTTGTTGTACGGCCGCCGATAGGGAGAGCCCGAGTACGGTTTCGGCAGAGCGCGTGGCCGGGATGTGGACAGTGGCTGAGCCCACTATCGGTCCGGGCGACTCGAGACACGGCCCGCCACTGACCACAACCCTGATGCTCGCACCAGGCCGCATGGAAGAGTTAATTTGGTTTGGGAGAAGAAGAAGAAGAAGAGGATCGCTCGGACCGCGCGCGAGTAGGTCGCGGACGTCATCGAGGACGATCAGCTCGCCGCCGCCGGAGCCGATCACGAAGAAGGTAACCCCGACCGAGAGCACTGACATCGTCGCTGGTTCACTGGGCCGGTGCGGAGTGGCATTTGTAACTAGTGGCGTCGCGACTCGTGCCGTGGAGGACGGTGGCCGGCGGCGCGAGGGGCGGGAGCGAGGCCGCGCGATCAGCTCACTTCGGGCAGGGGGCGCCGGCGTTGGCCCAGGTGGTCCAGGCGGCGAGGAAGGTCTCGCGAGGGACGGGGACGGGGGCGCGGCCGAAGCCTGGGGTCCAGCCCCATTGGACGAGTGGATCGTCGAGGTGGGCGCGCAGGGCGGCCATGTCTTTGCCGCCGTTGTGGGCCGGGTTTTTGATCTGCTCGCAGAGGGCGCCTGGGGCGACGCCGACGAAGACGAGGCGCTCGTCGGGCTTGGGCATGCGCCAGCCGGAGACGATGCCGGGCGGGGTGTGGCCGCCGTAGGCGTCAGGGGGGTTGGCAGGACCGTGGCAGGTGGTGCAGCGCTCGCCGACCATGCCGCGGCCGTCGGGGCCACGCTGCACGTTCTGGAGGTGCGGGTGGCCTTCGTCGCCTTGGAGGGGAGTGTCGCCGCGCGGGTGACAGTTCTGGCAGCGCGGGTGCTGGAGGACGCTGCGCACGGTCTCGAAGGCCGCGAGGCCGTCGCCGTTGGCGCCGCCGCCGCTCGAGTTGGCGGGGGGCGCCGGGTGGCCGCAGGCGCTGAGGGTGAGCAGCGCCGCCAGCATCGCGCAGCCGGAAAGCGATGCGGCGCG
>DATIPJ010000443.1:0-6325 GCA_035472155.1 Kofleriaceae bacterium | reverse complement strand
GATCTGCGCGCGGCTGGGTCCGGCTGGTCTCGCTCGTCGGGTTCAGGAAGGCCGAATACGTTCGAGGTCTGTCGCTGGTGCCGCGGGCCACGGCTGCGCTCGCGCGGCTCGGCGGCAACGCGGACATCGAGTCCAGGCTGGAGCGCGCGCTCGGTCAGATCGATACATCCAAGAACAAGATCGACGACGGGATCGCGCACCACGAGAAGGCCGTGAAGCTGCGCGAGCGGGCGTTCGGCGACAGCGATCACTACCTCGCGATCATCCTCGAAGGGCTCGGGATCGCCGTGCTGAACGCCGGGCACGCCGCCCGCGCGGTCCAGATCCAGCTGCGCGCACACACGATCCTGGAGCACCTGCTGGGCCCCAGCCACCCCGATAGCGCGCATGCGCTCACGCTGCTCGCGAACGCACGGACCGCAGCGGGGCAGCCCGCGGTGGCCGAGCGCGAGATCCGGCAGGCGCTCGCGATCGAGGAGGTCACGCTCGGCGCGGAGCACGACGACGTGGGCGCAAGCCTGGCCTACCTCGCCGCCGCCCTCGACGCGCAAGGCAAGATCGATGAAGCGATCGACGCGCAGCGCAAGGCGATCGCCATCGGAGAGGGCGTTCTGGGACGCGAGCACCCGCTGATCGGCGAGCGCAGGGTCGACCTCGCGACACTTCTCACGCGCCGGGGGCGCTACCCGGAAGCGCGCGATCAGCTGCACCGCGCCGAAGCGATGTTCACCAGCGTGCTGGGGCCCGACCACGCCGACCTCCTGTTCGTCAGCGTCGGCTACGGCGATCTCGCGGTCCATCAAGGGCGATGGCGCGACGCCGTGGCGTTCTACCAGCGCGCGATGCCGATCCTCGACAGCGAACAGATCACGCGGAAGGATCTCGCCGAGGCCGTCATCAATCTGGAGCGCGCCTCCCTCGAGCTTCACGAGCCTGCGCGCGGGCTCGCGCTGCTCGAGCGAGTCGCGAGCCGCCTCGACGAGGTCCGTCCCGAGCTGCGCGTCGCCGTCGAGCTCACGCTCGCGCGCGCGCTGTGGGACGCGCGCGGCGACCACCGGCGTGCTCACGCGCTCGCCGCGCACGCGCTCGCCGAGGTCCAGGCGATCGGGGATGCGCGGCGCGACGACGTTTCGCAGATCGAGCGCTGGCTGACGAACCATCGCGTCGCGGATTGACCCATCGCCTGCGACGAGGCGGTCGCGGCGCAGGAAATGGCCGAGAACGGTGAGCTGGCGATCCCGGAGGCGTTGTACGCTGCCGGCGTGCGGGTGATCGAACAGGCGCGCCTTGGCTTTCGCGAGGGCACCTCCGACAAGGTGTACGAGGTCGACCTCGTCGAGGTCGCGCCCGCGCAGTACGTGGTCAACTTCCGGTTCGGGCGGCGCGGAAACCTGCTGCGCGACGGCACCAAGACGGCCACCCCGGTCGACCTGGCCAAGGGAAGGGCCCTCTTCACCAAGCTGGTCGCCGAGAAGACGGCCGGGGGTTATCGCCCGTTGCCGGCGGCGAGCACCGCGGCTGCGGCGACCGGGCCCGCGCCGGCAGCACGGCCGGGAGCTGCCGCACCGGCAGAGGCGGCCGCGCCGCGCGATCGCGATGCCGAGCTCGTGGCGCGGCTCGGGCGCGGTGCGCGCGGCGACGATGCGCTCGGGCCGCATGTGTGGCGCGCGGCCGATCGCGACCTGCGCGCGGCCGAGGGACCGCTGCGCGAGCTGCTCGATGCGCCGCCGCCCCGGGCGGTCGATGCGACCGCGTGGCAGCACAGCGTGACCAGCGCGCTGGCGCGCTGCGGAACGGCGGCGTCGTTGCCGCGGCTCGAGGCCCTGGCCGGCGACGCGCGCGCGAAGCCGCACGTGCGCGACATCGCGCGACTGGCGATCGTGCGGATCGATGCGACGCGCGCCGTCGACCTCGCGCGGCCCGCGCTCACCGGGCCGCTCCGCGATGCGCTCGAGCGGCGAGACGCCGAGCAGCTCGCGCGCGCCGCCGAGGAGCTGCTCGCGACCGACCCGGCCGGCGCACGCGCGGCAGCGGTGAGCCTGTATCTGCTCGATACCGCGGAGCTGCCTGCCGGCGCGCCCGACGGCTCGCCATATCGCGCGGCCTCGCCGGTGGCTGAGGCCTCGGCGGCACGCGCCGCGAGCGTGGCCCGCGCGGCGGTCCTCGCGATGGCCCGCGTCGCGCGGCTGTCGAACGCCGAGGCCGCCGTCGTGCGCGCCCTGTTCCGGCTCGCGGAGGTCCGTCGCGACCCGGAGCTGTACGTCCGGCTCGCGATGCGAATCGACGCCTACACCGGGCGCATCCGGCCGTTCGGTCCCGACACGCGCATGTATTTTCGCCGGCGCGTGGCGCGCGTGCTGCGCCGGCTCGCGCGCGCCGAATCGCCCGACTACGTCGCGATGGCAGCGGCGCTGCTCCTCGCGGTGAGCGACGCCGACGGCCAGCCGCCGCGCACGAGCTGGGACGAGCGCGTGCACTACGATCGGTTCGCGCGGCTGCACGCGTTCAACGACGTCCTCTATGGCGCCAGCCCGCGCTACGAGCGCGCGCACCACCATCGCTCGGCGTGGCGCTGCCGCGGCAATTACCGCCCCGGCGACCCGCCGCCCGCGCGGCGCGAGGAGCGCTACCCGGCCATGTGGGACCGCGCGCCCGAGGTGCTCTGGCGGCTCCTCGTCGAGGCCGCCAATGCGCCCGCGATCGAATTCGCCGCCCGCGCACTGCGCGACCACCGCGCCTACATCGCGACCCTGCCCGACGAGACGCTGGCCCGCGTGCTCGCCACCGGCCGCGCGATCGCGCAGCAGCTCGCCTTCGAGATGGTGCGCGACCGCCCGATGTCGATCGCCCTCGCCCGCGGCGCCCTGGCCAGCGATCTCACCGAGGCTCACGCGTGGGTGCTGCACTGGATCGCCGCCCACGAGGCCGAGACCACCGCCGACCCCGAGCTGCTCGCGCTCTTGATCACCGGCAAGACCGCTGCGATCCGCGACGCGGCGCTCGGCCTGTTGCGCACGCGCACCCTCGCCGAGCCGCTGGCCCGAAGCGTCGCCGCGCGCGCCCTGGCGCAGCTGCTCGGCCTGCCCGCCACCGCCGAGGACCGCGCGGCGGCGGCCGTCGCCGTGCTGCTCCGCGTGCTCGATGCGCAGCTCGCGCAGCTCGCCCCCGACGTGCTGCGCGACCTCATCGGCCATCCGCTGGCGGCCCTCGGCGAGCTCGCCGGCGAGGTCATGCTGCGCCACGCCGGCCGCGATCACCTCCCGGCCGACCTCGTCGAGGCGCTGCTCGCCTCGCCGCACCCCAGCGTGCGCGCCCTCGGCGGCCGGATCGTCGCCGCGACCCCGCCCGAGGTCGCCCAGGGCGACATCGCCGCCCTCGCGCTGTTCGCGACGTCGGGCAACCGCGAGCTGCGCGACGCCACGCGCACCCTGCTCGGCGAGGTCGCGCGGCGCTACCCCGAGGCCGGCCGCGCGCTCGCCGACCGGCTGATCGACGCGCTGCTGACCCCGCTGCCCGAGGGCGCGCCCGCCCACGTCGTCTCGCTGCTCCGCGCCGAGCTCACCGAGCACCTGCCCCGCCGCCCGGCGCCATCGATCCTGAAGCTCGTCGGCGCGCTGTCGCCCCACGCGCGCGAGGTCGGCGGCCTCCTCCTGCCGCAGCTCGGGCCCGACGACCTCGGCCTCGACGACATCGCCCGCCTCGCGTCGCACGAGATCCTCGCGATCCGCCAGGGCGCGTGGACGCTCGCGCGCGCCGCCCTGCCGCGCTACCGCCTCGCACCCGTCGCGATCGCCAGGCTCGTCGACTCGGCGTGGGAGGACACCCGCGAGGTCGCCACCGCCCTGATCCAGCACGAGCTCGGCGCGCTCTCCGCCGACGCCGTCATCGCGATCTGCGACAGCACCCGCCCCGAGGTCCAGGCGCTGGGCAAGCAGCTCCTGCTCGAGCAGTTCCGCGCCGACGATGCCGGCCGCTACCTG
This sequence comes from Kofleriaceae bacterium, assembly GCA_035472155.1. Taxonomy (GTDB): domain Bacteria; phylum Myxococcota_A; class Polyangia; order Haliangiales; family Haliangiaceae; genus JABFXX01. The sequence continues at coordinate 2,345 of DATIPJ010000443.1, read as the reverse complement.
CTGCGCCTCGCCGAGCACCCCTCGGTGTCGGTCCAGCTCCTGGTGTCGGGCCTGCTCGACCACGCCGCCGGTCAGCCCGACCGCCTGCGCGCCCTCGCGCCCTACCTCGTCACCGTGCTCTCGCAGGTCAACCGCGGCAAGGCCGCCAAGCAGCGCGTGATCGACCTGCTCCGCCGCGAGGCCGCGCGCTCCGCCGAGGCCGCGGCGATCATCGCGCCGATCCTCGATCGCCAGTCCGCGACCGCCGCCGTCACGCAGAAACAGCCCCTGATCGCCACCATGGTCGACCTCCGCGCCGCGTTCCCCGAGCTGCCCTTGCCGATCACCGTGGTCCCGCCGCCGGCGCACCCGCAACGCCGCCCGGCCCCCGAGCCCCCCAGGCCTGTCGACGAGGAGCGCGGCCCATGATCTTCCAGTATCGCTACGCCGGCAGCTCCGCGGTCGCCCAGGACGACGGCGCGACCGCGATGTCGTTCGCGCCCGATACGCTGCGCCCGGCGACCTACTTCCGCGGCCGCGTCGCGCGCCAGCTCGAGTTCCGCGAGGCGATCAGCGCGCTCCACGACGTCGTCACCGCCGACCTGCGCTTCATCCCGAAGGACCGCAGCGGCTATCTCGCGTGGCGCGCGCAGCAGGGCTACGTCGACACCGCACAGCTGATCTCCGATCAGCAGCAGATCTACGGGGAGATGGTCCGGGTCCAGGCCGAGCTCGCGCCGCTCGAGGCGGGCGCCATCCGCCGCCGCCAGGCGTATCACGGCGCCGTTCAGCGCTACTTCCGCTACCTCTACGAGCGCGACAAGGAGCTCTGGTACAAGCTCGACCCCGTCATCACCGTCCACCCGGATCAGGTGTTCTTCGAGTGCTTCTCGCGCGACGAGTCGAGCTATGGCCGGCTCGCCGCCAGCTACGAGGTCTTCGAGGAGCTCGGCGAGCGCGCCCACGGCACCACCAACATCGACTACTCCGAGCGCCTCTACGGCGAGTTTCAGAAGATCCGCAGCTACAAGTCGACGTCGCTCGAGATCGACCCGAGCGGCTTCGACGTGACGACCTCGCTCGAGGACGTTTACCGCGAGGTCAAGATCGACCTCCCCGACAGCTGGGTGCGCGGCTTCCTGCAGGTCAGCGCCGCCGCCACCCTGCCGGCGCACGTCATCGACCTCCACCCGATGGACGTCCACAACATCTGCCTCGTCTTGCGCCGCAACAAGGAGCTGTTCGGCCCGCGGTCGTTGCGCTTCTCGCTCGTCCCCGGCGGGCCGGTCTCGATCACCGTCGATCCGTGGGACACGCGCATCGCGTGCCCGCGCTCGCGCTACGTCGACTCGCGCCCCGGCGCCACCGCCGCGAGCGAGATCCGCATCTGGGGCCGGCGGCGGCTGTTCATCCTCGAGCGCCTCCTGCCGCGCGCCCGCCGCGTCCGCGTGTTCCTCCTCGGCACCGGCCTGCCGAGCTACTGGGTCGTCGACCTCGGCGACTTGTCGTTCACCCTCGGGCTCTCGGGCTGGACGCTCAACAACTGGTCCGAGGCCGGCAACTTCGATCTGATGGCCGCGCGCGAGGACGTCGACGACACCACGCGCCAGCGCGTGTTCGACGAGCTCGGCAAGACCTGGCTCGCCACTCCCGAGGAGCTCGCGACGGCCACCGGCCTCGCCACGCCGATCGTCGCATCGGCCCTCGCCGGCTGGGTGCAGGCCGGCCGCGCGATCTTCGACCTCGACCGAGGCGTGTATCGCAAGCGCGAGCTGACGCGCGAGCCGCTCGCCGTCGAGCAGCTGCGGTTCGCCAGCGACCGCGAGGCCGCGGCCGCCGCGCTCCTCCAGCGCGCCAAGATCGCGATCGACCGCGCCGACACCGTCGACGGCGGCCTCGCCCTCGGCGGACGGATCCGCGATCGCGACCGCCTGTTCGCCCCCGAGCTGACCTTCGACAGCGAGCGCCGGATCGTGGCGGCCGACTGCAGCTGCGACTTCTTCATCCGCAACCGGCTGCACCGTGGCCCGTGCGAGCACATGCTCGCCTTGCGCGCCGCCCATCGGCGCGGCATCAACGACACGATCAGCTTCGAGGCCGAGCCCGGCGGCACCCGCCGCGGCCATCTGCGCAGCGTGCCGCGCTCCGCCGAGACCGCCGCGCGCCAGGCCGACGCCGAGGTCGCGCGCGAGAGCTTCCAGGAAGCGTTCCGCCGCGCCGTCCTGCGCGCCGCCGAGCTGCGCGCTGCCGAGAAGCTCGCCGAGGCGATCGCCGAGCTCGAGCGGATCGCGCGCCTCGCGCCGCCCGACAGCGACGAGCACGCGCGCCTCCAGGCGGTGATCGCCGAATCGCGCCTCGAGGTCGGC
>DATIPJ010000442.1:0-6948 GCA_035472155.1 Kofleriaceae bacterium | reverse complement strand
GGACGATGCGCTGCGGCGACAGCACGCGGGTCAGCTCGGGGCGGTGATCGCTGGTCTGCTGGCGGACGATCTCCTCCTCCTCGGCCTCGCTCGGGTAGTCGACGTCGACCTGGAACATGAAGCGGTCGAGCTGGGCCTCGGGCAAGGGGTAGGTGCCCTCCTGCTCGACCGGGTTCTGGGTCGCGAACACCAGGAACGGCAGCGGCAGCTCGTGGGTCGTGCCGCCGGCGGTGACCCGGTACTCCTGCATCGACTGGAGCAGCGCGGCCTGGGTCTTGGGTGGGGTCCGGTTGATCTCGTCGGCGAGCACGAGGTTGGCGAACACCGGGCCCTTGATGAACCGGAAGATCCGGCGGCCGGTGGTGTGATCCTCCTCGAGGACCTCGGTGCCGGTGATGTCGGCGGGCATGAGGTCGGGGGTGAACTGGATGCGCTGAAACGTGAGGTTGAGGGTCTCGGCGAGGGTGGAGATGAGGAGGGTCTTGGCGAGGCCCGGTACGCCGACGAAGAGGGTGTGGCCGCGCGCGAAGAGCGCGACGAGGAGCTGCTCGATGACGCGGCGCTGGCCGATGATGCGCTTGTTGATCTCGGCCATGATCTCGTCGTGCGCCTGGGCGAGCTCGGCGACGGCGTCGAGGTCGTTCTTGATGACGACGCTGGTCGCCTCGTCGGCGAGCGGGAGATCCTCGGGATCGCTGTGCAGGATCTTGACGTCGGCGAACTTTTCGCCGGTGACGGGGGTGGGGCGGCTCTTGTTCATTACAGTGGCTAGTTCTTCAGCTGGTCGCAGGCGGCGCGCTCGCGCGGCGCGCGGGGATCGTGAGTCTGAGCATACGCCTCGGCCAGCCCGCAACGCGTGGTGGGATCGAAGGGGCTCACGCCAAGGGCTTGTTCATAGGCCGCGATGGCTTCGGGCCACTGGCGGCGGGCGGTGCGGGCCAGGCCCAGGGTGACGGCGGCGACGGCGTCGTGATCGTCGGCGGCGACGAGCGGGGTGGCGAGCTCGATCGCGCGGTCGAAGCGGCCGAGCTCGACGAGGGTGCGCGCGAGCTTGCCGGCGACGAACGGCTCGGGGCCGCTCGCCAGGGCTTTTTCGTACTCGACCGCGGCGGCCTCGTTCTGGCCGCGGGCGCGGAGCATGCCGCCCAGGCGCGCGTGCTTGCGGGCGCGAACGCCGACCTGCTCGAGGCCGACGTTCTCGGAGCTCACGCCGCCCTTGGCGAACCGGATCGGCTTGCCGGCGCGCGCCTTGGTGTCGCCGACCTTGAGGTGATTGCGCCACTCGCGCTCGACGGCGGGCCACGACATGCCGAGGGCTTCGGCGACGGCGCGCCGCGCGCTCTTGCCTTCGCGCTGGGAGACGAGGGCGTCGCGGATGCCGCGGTAGCCGACCTTGGACTGCATCCAGCCGACGAGGGTGTAGACCTCGGCGTAGGCGAGCGCGGCGGCCTCCTGGCTGGGGAGCTTGGCCATCGACGGGTGCATCTCGTCGAAGGTGATCAGGCGGCCCTTGCGGAGGGCGGCGGCGAGCAGGGCCTGCTCGGTGGGCGAGAGCTGGAGCGCGGGTGCGTGGCGCCAGCGGATCTGCTCGAGGCGCGCGAGGCCCTCCTGGAGCCAGACCGGAACGGCGTCGTGGGCGAGGCGCGAGACGACGAGGTGGGTGTACTCGTGGGCGAGGGTGTCCATCCACGGGTAGCCGAAGATGGTCGCGCGCGGCGACACGACCATGAGCTTGTTGTACTTGGACAGCGCGATGGTGCCGGTGGTCTCGATGTCGGTCTCGGTCAGCGGCGAGAGCTTGGCGAGATCGGACGGTGCGCCGAGGAGCTCGACGCGGATCGGATCGGCGGGCTTGAGGCCGAGGTCGGTGCCGACGGCTTCCCACGCGGCGTCGAGGACCTCGCCGGCGAGGGTGGCGATCGTGGCATCGGGGCCCGGGGCGTGGCGGATGAGGAAGTGGCCGCCCGGCGAGGTGACCTCGGTGAAAGCTTCGGTGACCGAGAGGGTGGAGGCCGCGAGCTTGCGGGTCTGGCCGACCAGGCCATCGACCGCGTCGTCGGGGACCTTGTCGAGCTGCTTGAGCGCGCCCGCGTAGTCGCCGCTCTGGAAGGCGAGCTCGGCCTCGAGCCACTTGACCTCGTTGGTGTCGGGGGCGCGCTTCTGGAGATCGGTGAGCAAGGTGCGTGCGTCGTCGAGCCGCGCGGTCTGCAGCAAGCGGGCGGCCTTGATGACATCGCCCGCGACGGTGCGATCGCGGCGCGCCTCGGCGGGCGCGGAGGTCGCGACGACTGCAATGGCCACGGCGAGCAGCCTCACTTGATCAGCTCCTCGTAGTAGCGCTTGATGAGGTCGTCGTAGCCCTCGGGGGCGACGGCGCCCTTCTTCTTCATGGCCTCGAGCAGGTCCTCGCGGAAGCGCTCGGGTGCGCGGTACTCGTCGGCGCCCGGGATGCGGATCGGCTCGTCGCCGACCGCGCCCTCCTGGGCCTGGCGGGCCGCGCTGCGCGCACGGTCGCGCGCCTTGGACAGCGCGTCGGCGGCGGCGCGGGTCGCGGCGCGCGCGCCGGAGGGGTCCTTGACCTTCATGCGCTCGTCGGCGGTGCCCATCTGATCGATCGCGCCGCCCAGCTTCTTGACCAGCTCGGTGCCGGAGTCGCCGGGGAGCTCGCCGCCGAGCTGCTTGGTGCGCTCGGAGAGCCGCTTCGCGCGGTCCTTGTTCATCGCCTCGCGGCGGCGCAGCCGGTCGAGCGCGCGGTGGTCGTCGGCGCTCATGATCTGATCGGGCTTGGGCGAGAGCGACTGCAGCTCGTCGATCAGCTCCTTGGCGACCGGGCGCGCGCGCTGCACGCCGTCGAGCGCGTCCTGGGTCGCGTCGACCCACTTGGACTTGGGGTCGTCGTTGATCGCGGCCTCGAGCTCACCGGCGATGGTGTCGAGGCTCTGCTTGGCCTGGTGGGCCATGCCGAGCGCCTCGGCCAGGTCGCCGTCGCCGACCATGTGCTCGACGTCGGTGAGCCGGCGCTCGACGATATCGAGCTCCTCCTTGGCGAACGGGGTGAGGCCGCTCTCGTTGATGTCGTGGATGCGGTGGCGCAGCCGCTCGAGCAGCGTGCTGACCTTCTTGCTGGCCTCGCGGCGGTGATCGCGCGCGACCTCGTCGGCCTTCTCGGCGTAGGCCTCGAAGATCCGGTTGGACTCGGCGGCGATGTCGTCCTGGTCCTTGGCGACATCGGCGAGCTCGTTCATGATCTCGTCCAGCTTCTTCTGCTCATCGGTGAACTTGTCGCCGCGCAGGCCCGCGAGCGAGCCCTCGAGCGCCGACGACGCGCGCGCCTGCTGCTGGCGGCACTGCTCGAGCTTCTGCTGGGCGCGCGCCGCGTCACCCGCGCGCACCAGCTTGCGCACCTCGGCGAGGCAATTCGCTCCCTGCTCGGGCTGGACCGCGCTGCGGTTGACGTACTGATCGAGCACGTCCTCGGGCAGCCCGCGGCGGTGCTTGTCGAGCTCGGCGAACGCGCGGTCGAGGGCGAGCATCTCGCGCTCGATCTCGTCGAGCAGCCGCGGATCCTTGGTGCGCTGGTACTGCGCGAGCAGGTCGGCGAGCCGCTTCTGGTGCGCGGCGATCTCGTCGGCGACGTCGAGCAGGCCCTCCATCCGCTCGCGGTCGAGCCAGTCCGACAGCACGAGCGTATCGTCCTCGAGCTCGGCGACCGTGCGCGGGTCGAGCGCGGCGAACTGCGCGCGGATCGGCGGCCGGCCCTTGGGCATCAGGCGCTGCTCGCTGGCCGCGAGCTTGTCGAGCCGCTCGCGCATCTGCGAGAGCGCCTTGCGCAGCGCATCGGACGCGTGCGGGTCCTTCTCGTACGCGGCGCCGATCGTACCCAGCTCGACCACGGCCTCGCGCAGCTGGCGCGCGACGTCCTCGCGTAGCTGTGGCTCGTCGCCGAGCGTGAGCCGCCCGCCGAGGTTCTTGAGGATCTTCTCGGCGAGATCCTGCTGGCGCCCGAGCGTCTCCTCGTGGCGCTCGCGCGGGCTCACGACCTTGAGGTGCAGCTCGCGCGAGCGGCCGACGTTGGGGCCGCCGATGGTGTCGTTGTCGCGCGCCTCGATCCAGTAGCGGACCTCGCCGCCGCTGGGGACCTGGACCTCGGCGATGTCCCACGTGAGCTTGCCCTGCAGCCGCCCGCGCGGCCCGACCGCGATCGCCGGCTCGCTGCGCGCGGCGCCGGCCCGCGCGGCCTCGACGGCGATCGGCTTCTTGCCGCGCTCCTTGCCTGCCTCCCACACCAGCTCGGCCGAGGTGATCCCGAAGTCGTCCTCGATGACGTAGGCGAGCTCGACGCGCCGCAGGTTGGTGACGTCGAGCGGATCGCCGGGCGCCATCAGCTGGACGACCGGCGCCTGATCGGGCTCGGCCTCGATCGTGCGCGGCACGGTCTCGATCGCGCGCTCGCCCGAGGGCGACGTGATCGCGAACCGGTAGCGCGCGGAGTGGTCGATCGTCAGCTCCGCGGTGAGCTGATCGCCGTCGAGCTTGGCGGCGACGTGCACGGGCTCGCCGCGATCGATCGGCTCGACGATGAGCTCGGCGGCAGCCGCCGGGACCAGCGCGCGCGCCTTGAGCGCCACGCTGGTGCCGGGCAGCCCGCGGACGTCGCCCGACGACGACGGCAGCTGCAGCCGCGGGCGCCGCGAGTACGCCGGAAAGGTCAGCACGGCCTCGAGGTCGCCGACCAGCGGCACGGTCGAGAGCCGCGCGCCATCGAACGGCGCGGGCCGCGCGGCGATCAGCGAGCGCCAGCCGTCGGCGAGCAGGCGCGGCGCGGCGACCACGAGCGCGAGGTTTGCGATCATCGCGACGATCGCCCAGCGCCGTGCGCGCCGGACCTCGGTCGGCTCGACCAGCGACTCGGGCTGCACGCCGGCGAGCTGGACCTGCGTCGACTCGATGAGCGCGGCGACCAGCTCGGGCGACGGTGCGCCCGGGCGCGCGGGCGCGCTGGCCAGCTCGACCGCCGACAACAAGTCGCTCGCGACATCGCGCCGCCGGCCGCCGACCCAGCGCGCCAGCTCGCGGTCGCCGCCCCACCGACGGCGCGGCGCGACCACGCCGAGGACGATCGCCCCGACGACGAGCAGCACGACGACCATGCCGCCGAGGCCGAGCACCGCGAGCGCCGTCGCGCGACTCGCGCCGAGCACGGCGCCGAGCAGCGGGAGCACGAGCGCGACGGCAGCGACCGAAGCGAACGCGTAACACAGCGCGCGGCGCGCCTCGTGCTGGTACACGAGCGCGCGGACACGCTTGAGAAACTGCGGGATCGGAGTGCGAGAGACGGCCACGATGTCGCCCGGCGGCGCGGCGCCTCAGAGCATAGCGCACCGACGAGCGAGCGCGACGCCGAGACCGTGTTTGACACCCAGGTCTTGTGACGTCCGTGCTATGACGGGCCAGCGTGAATAAGGCCGGCCAGCAAGCGTCCATCGCGACGCATGGACGTGATCCTGTCGATGACCGCGAGCTGGTCCTCGCCGCGCAGCGGGGCGACCGCGACGCGTTCAAGACGCTGTTCGAGCGCTATCACCGGCGCGCCTACGCGCTCGCGTTTGGCGTGCTGCGCAATCAGGACGACGCGCTCGATGTCGTCCAGGACGCTTTCATCAAGGCTCACAAATACCTAGACAAGTTCGAGGGCAACTCGAGCTTCTACACCTGGCTGTACCGCATCGTCATGAACCTCGCGATCGACCACATTCGCAAGCACCGCCGCGCCAAGCCGGTCGAGCTCGACGAGACCCGGATCGAGGACGAGGCCGATGATGCGCTATTGCCGCGGATTCTTGGTGGAAATCCGGCCCGCGCGCTGGTCGACAAGCAGATCCGCGCGCGCATCGATCAAGCCCTGGACGAGCTGTCCGACAACCATCGCAGCGTGCTGGTGATGCGCGAGCTGGAGGGACTGTCGTATGAAGACATGGCGCAGGCCATGAGCTGCTCCAAGGGGACCATCATGTCCCGGTTGTTTCACGCGCGCCGCAACATGCAAAAGCGACTCCTCGATCTGATCGACCACCCGTCCGCGGAGCTGGTGGCAGATCTCACCGGCGGTCGCGCGGATGAGGACGAAGTCCCCGTCAATGACGAAACGCCCAAGCGCGCGCCCGCCGCGCGGAGCCGATAGCGCCCATGCCCGCCAAGTCCGATCCTCTCTCGACGGCACCCATCGCACAGATGGCGCTCATGGAGCACGCCGACGGCGAGCTCGATGACGCCGAGCTCGCCGCGCGGATCGACCGCGATCCGGATGCGCGCGCCAGGGTCGCGGCGGTCAAGCAGCTCGGCGAGCTGGTGCGCGGGCACCTCGAGCTGTCGGCCGATGCGGTGCATGACGCCAAGCTCGCCGCGATGTGGCGTCGCATCGATGACCAGCTGGTCGCGCCTGCGACCGGGCTGTGGTCGCGGATCGCCAGCTGGTTCGATCGCTACCGCGGGCACGTGATCACCGGCGCGGTCAGTGCGGGCACGGTCGCTGCGCTCGCGCTGGTGCTGCGGCCGGGTGCCTCGGACATCGGGGCGCGCGGCCACGGCGGCGGCGCGATCGATGTGCGCCCGGTGGCACTGCGCGCGACTCCGGAGATCGATTCGCTCGACACCCCCGGCGGCACGAGCACCGTGATCAATCTCGATGATGAAGACGGTCACACGGCCGTGATCTGGGTGACTCCGGCGGATACTGTGGAGGGCATATGAACGAACCGAACAGCCGCTGGTCCGTCGTCTTGATCGCTTTGGCGATCTGCCTGGCCGCGCCGCGCGCCGCACGCGCCGAGGTCACCGCTGACTGCGAGTTCCTCGAGATCTCGGCCAAGGCCGGCGACAAGGCCGCGATCGATGCCGAGCTCGGCCCGGTCGAGAAGAAGCTCAAGAAGGCGCCGTTCTCGACGTGGA
>DATIPJ010000441.1:0-3053 GCA_035472155.1 Kofleriaceae bacterium | reverse complement strand
GCTCGATGTCCTCGGGCCGCTCGCGCAACGGCGGCAGGCGCAAGGTGACGACTGCGAGCCGGTAGTACAGATCGAGCCGGAACGCGCCCGAGTTGACGTCGCCGCGAACGTCGCGGTTGGTCGCGCTCACCACGCGCACATCGATCGCGATGTCGGTGCGGCCACCGAGCCGGCGGATCCGGCGGCGCTCGAGCGCGCCCAGCAGATTCGCCTGCAACGCGATCGGCAGCTCGCCGATCTCGTCGAGGAACAGCGTGCCGCCGTGCGCGCGCTCGAACGCTCCGACGTGCTGATGATCGGCGCCGGTGAACGCGCCGCGCTCGTGGCCGAACAGCTCGCTGGCGACCAGCGACGGCGCCAGCGCGCCGCAGTCGACCGCGACGAACGGCCGCCCGGCGCGCGGGCCGAGGTCGTGGAGCGCGCGCGACACCAGCTCCTTGCCGGTGCCCGATTCGCCGACGACGAGCACCGATACGTCGCTGCCCGCCGCGCGCTCGATGGCGGCCATCAGCCGGCGCATCGCAGGCGAGCGCCCGCGCAGACCGGCCAGCGCGTCGCGATCGTGCACCGGCAGCGTGACCTCGTCACCGTCGGTGACCTTGATCCGCGTGCGGCCGAGCTGCAGCACCGAGCCCGCCGGCGCCTCGGCGGCCTCGACGGAGATGCCGTGCACGAGCGTGCCATTGGTCGAGCCGCAGTCGACGATGCGCACGCCCGTGCGGCCGCGCGACAGCTCGAGGTGATAGCGCGACACGCTGTCGTCGGTGAGCACCAGGTCATTGCCGTCGGCGGTGCCGACCGCGAGCTGGTCCTCCCGCGCGCGGTGCACGCGCCCCGCATCGGGCCCCTCGAGCACGTGCACGCACAGCGCGCGGATCGGCAGGCCGCGCCTCCCGTCCGGCGTCGTGACCAGCGGCTCGCTCATGACCGGAGGGTAGCTCAGAGAAGACTGAGCTGGCGCGGGCCGCCCGGCCACAGCGGCAGCTCGCCGACGTCGAGGTGCCGGCGGACCATGGCGTGAAAGGCGTAGGCGTTCTCGGGCGCGAACGTATCGTCGGGGGCGTGCATGAAGAAGTACGGGCGCTTGCCCTCGCCGATCCACCGCGCGACCTGGCGTGCCCATGGCTCGACGAAGGCGTGCGCGGCCGCGAAGTCCTCGTGCGGGACGCAGCGCACGATCGGCCGGTCGGCGGTGGACCGCACGAGCACCGGCAGGTTCGGTTTGCGCGCCCGGACCTCGGCGAGCGCGAGGCTCTTGCCGCTGTGGACGCCGCGGGTGTCCATGGTGACCAGGTCGACGCCTCGCTCGCGGAGCAGCGCGAGGGCATCGGTCTGCTCGCGGCCGTCGCGAAAGAACGCGTCGTGGCGAAGCTCGACGGCGTAGCGCAGGCCTCCCGGGAGCGCGGCGAGGAACGCGCGCAGCCGCGGCAACTGAGGGCCGTCGAACCGCGGCGGCAGCTGGAGAAACAGCGTGCCGAGCTTGGCTCCGAGCGGCGCGACCCGGTCGAGGAAGGTCTGGACCTCGGCGGCGCAGTCGATGAGCAGCTTGTCGTGGCTGACCTCGCGCGGGAACTTGAAGCAGAACCGGAAGTCGGCGGGGACCTGATCGCGCCAGCGCTCGACGATGTCGGCCGTCGGCAGGGCGTAAAACGTCGTGTTGCCCTCGACGGTGTTGAACACCTGGGCGTAGCGCTCCAGGAATTCGGTCGGCCGGGTCGCGGTCGGGAACAGCCGGCCGACCCAGGTCTTCACGCCCCAGCCGGGGCAGCCGAGGTAGTAGCCGCGGATCGCCACGCGGATGGTGTCGCGCGAATCGCAGGCTGTCGCAAGTGACCCACGTGTCGCAGCGAATCGCGCATGACCGACGGCGATCCGGAACCATTTTGTATACAATATGCAGATGGAGCCTCTCGCTCGGAGCCGTCTGCGCGATGACATCGTCGACCGCCTCGCCGGCCTGATCGCTTCGGGCGGGCTCGACCGCGAGCGGCTCAAGGAGGTCGAGCTCGCGCGCCAGCTCGGGGTCAGCCGCACGCCCCTGCGCGAGGCGCTCCTGATCCTCGAGAGCGAAGGCCTGGTCGTATCGGAGGCCCACAAGGGCTTCCGGGTCGCGGCGCTGTCCGAGGCGCGCGTGCGCGAGCTGTATCCGATCCTCGGCGGCCTCGAAGGACTTGCGGTCCGCGAGAGCGGCGAGCTCCTGCGTGCGCGGGTCGGCGAGCTGCGGGCGGTCAACGCGGCGCTGCGCGCGAGCCGCACGAAGGTTCGCCGGCACGCGCTCGATCAGCGATTCCACGAGCTACTTCGCGACAGCTGTCGCAACCGGACGCTCGTCGAGCTGGTGCGCCGGCTATGGTTGCAGGCCCAGCGCTTCGACGGCGCCACCGATCGCGGCATGGCCGATCCGGTGGGCTCGCTGCGCGACCACGTGGCGATCACCGACGCGATCGGCCGCGGCGATTACGCAGGCGCGGCGCAGCGCATCGAGCACCACTGGCGGCGCGGCATCGAGGTCGTCGTGCGCTGGCTGCGGTCGCGGGGCACCGGCGTCGCAGCGCTGGTCGCGGTCGCGCTGTGGAGCGGCGCCTGCGCCAAGGCCACGCCTTCATCGCCGGCGATCCCGGATGCCGAGTGGGGGTACTCGATCGACGAGGCGGCGATCTCTCAGCTCGTCGAGCGCTGGTCGCGCATCTACCAGCCGCACGCGGCGGTGCTCGAGCACGTCGGCGTGGTCTCGATGGCGCACCCGGGCATCGACGCCGATCAGACCATCGTCATCGAGGGCGGCAGGCTTCGCGCGATCGGCCCGGCGGGCACGGTGGCGGTCCCCGCCGGCGCGACGGTGATCGACGGGCGCGGCAAGTTTGTCATGCCGGGCCTGGTCGACATGCACACCCACACCATCCTGTCGGAAGGCCACTACATCCTCGATCTCGCCAACGGCGTGACCTCGGTGCGTGAGATGGATGGCCAACCCTTCCTGCTGCGCCAGCGCGACGCCGCGCGCGCGAATCGGTTGCTGAGCCCGAACCTGTACGTCGCGGGCAAGATCCTCG
>DATIPJ010000440.1:0-5766 GCA_035472155.1 Kofleriaceae bacterium | reverse complement strand
TCCGGCAGACCACAACCGAAGATCATCGACTTTGGAATCGCCAAGGCGCTCGCTCGGAACCTTGCGGATGGGCTCCACACGACCGAGACCAGCCTGCTGGTCGGAACTCCCGAGTACATGAGCCCCGAACAAGCTGACCTTTTGACCGCGGACATCGACACCCGCTCGGATGTGTACTCGCTTGGCATCCTGCTGTACGAGCTGCTGGTCGGACGACTTCCGTTCGCGTCCGACGAGCTGCGCGCGCAGGGTCTCGACGAGCTGCGCCGCACGATCCGCGAGGTCGATCCGGCGACGCCGAGCGCCAAGCTCGCCACGCTCGGCGCGACTGCCGTCGCTGTCGCGGAGAACCGAGGGACCGAGCCGGCCACGCTCGCGCGCTCGCTGCGCGGCGATCTCGACGCGATCGTCATGAAGGCGCTCGAGAAGGAGCGCGCACGGCGTTACCGGTCGCCAGCCGAGCTCGCCGACGACCTCGGTCGCTATCTCTCGGACGAGCCCGTCCTGGCGCGCCCGCCCACCCTTGCGTACCGCCTGCGGAAGTACTCCCGGCGGCACCGCGCCGTTGTGCTCGTTGCTGGCGGCGCGGCCACGCTGCTGCTCGCGTTCACGGCCGCACTGGCCATCGAGATCCGCTCGGTGTCGCGCGAGCGCGACCGAGCGAACCGCGAGACCGAGGTCACCGCGCGGGCCCTCGACTTCATGGTCGATATGTTCAAGGTCTCCGACCCGCACGAGTCGCGTGGCGCAACGATCACCGCGCGAGCGATCCTCGATCGCGCGTCGGTGCAGATCGCAGCGGAGCTCGCCTTGGATCCCGAAGTGCGAGCGCGCCTCCTGGCGACGATGGCGCGCGTGTATGACCAGCTGGGCCTCGAGCAGAGCGCCCTGCCGCTCGCCGAGCAGGCCGTGGCAACCCTGCTCCGCGTGCACGGTCCGACGAGCCGCGACACCCTGCACTCGCAATGCGAGCTGGCGATGATCGAGCGCGAGCTGGGACGCAGCGGCGACGCGGAGAAGCGGCTGCGCGAGGTGGCCGCAACCCAGCGCCGTACGCTGGGTCCTGACGATCCGGATACGCTCACGTCGGAGTACCAGCTCGCGGTCTCCCTGGACGAGCAGGGCCGGCTGGCCGAGGCCGAGGCGGGGTTTCGCGACGTCGTCGTCGCCCGGCGGCGGGTGCTCGGCGACAGCGATCCCTCGACGCTGATGGCGATGAATGCGCTCGCGGTGTCACTCAGCCGTCAGCAGATGCACGACGAGGCCGAGGGCCTGCTGCGCGAGGTGTACGAGATCCAGCGCAGGCTGTTCGGCCCCGACCATCCGGCGGCGCTGGCGACGCTGCACAACCTCGGCAGCAGCCTCGATCGTTCGAAACACTTCGCGGAGGCCGAGACCGTCAACCGCGAGGTCGTCGCGACCTCTCGGCGAGTCTACGGACCCGAGAACCCCGAGACCTTCGGAGCAATGAACAACCTGGCGTTCAGCCTCACCGGCCTGCACCGGCAAGCAGAAGCCGAGCAGATCATGCTCGATGTGCTCGCCGCCCAGCGCCGGACGCTACCGCCCGATCATCCGAGCACCGCGTTGACGCTCTACAGCCTCGCATGCCTGTCGGCACTGCAGGGCCGGCGCGCCGACGCCCTCGCGTACCTTCGTGAATCACTCGATCACGGGATGTCGGGCCGGATCGCCAAAGGCATCGCTGATGACCCCGACTTCGCGCGCCTGCACGGCGATCCTGCGTTCGATGCGCTCGCAGCAGAGGGGCGAGCTCGTACGAAGTGACATGCTTGCTGTCAGTCAGCTCGACGGCCGTTGGATGCCGAGGCGCGCCATGAGGCGCTGCACGCTGGTTCGCTTCCTGCCGAGCGCGCGGGCAACGGCCGCGACGTTACCGCCATGTTTTGCGAACAGCAGCTCGATCTGATCGCGCAGCGCTTCGTCCTTCGCGGTGAGTGGCCGCGACGGGTTGTGCGGAGTCGCCGCACCAGCCGGCGGAGATGTGCGGAGCGTGATCGGAAGATGCGACGCCCCGATCACAGCGCGGCCATCGTCGCCGCGCGACAGGTCTGCGGCCGATAGCAAGGCACTTCGCAGCTCCCGCACGTTCAGCGGCCAGCGATAACGTAGCAACGACCGGAGCGCCTCGACCTCGAACCGCGTGTTGGCAACCCCGTTGGGCGGCGGGCCGAGCAGCGCTCGGATCAGCAACCCGAGGTCTTCGCGGCGTTCGCGCAGCGGCGGCACGCAAAACGCCAGCACTCCGAGTCGAGCCAGGAGATCGTGCCGGAACGTGCCGTCTCTGACAAGGGCGTTCAGGTCGCGGTGAGTCGCGGCCACGACGCGCATGTCGACGGCGACCTCGGCCTCGGCTCCGAGCGGCCGAACCTTATGGTCCTCGAGAACGCGCCACGTACGTGTCCAAACAGCTCGTCCTCGAGCAGGTGTTCCGGCAGCGCCGCGCAGTTGATGCTCACCAGGGGTCCGCCCCGACCGGAGCGCTCGTGGAGCAAGCGCGCCAGTACTTCCTTGCCGGTGCCGGACTCGCCTTCGACGAGCACCGGATGCGCCGATCGGGCAAGTCGCTCGATGGCGCGCAGCTGGGTCTCCCATTCAGGGCAAAGGGTCGTAGGCTCGTCGCCGCTGGCCGGCGGCGACGGTTCCAGGCGGAGCGCCGCGGGGCGAAACAGAAAGAACGTATGTCCGACCTCGATGACCGTGGTGCCTTGCAGGGGCGTCATTTCGCCCGGACGAAGCCGGCGTCCATCGACCCAGGTCCCATTCGTCGAGCCAGCATCGGATAGAAGCCATGCTCCGGACGACCCATCGAGCCAGGCATGCTGCGCCGACAGATACGGGTCCGAGACCGAGAAGCCACGCGCGCCGGGAGCCGGCTCACGGTCGCTGTCACCCCGCCCGATCGACACGCGCTCACCGGACGCGAGATAGCGTCGCCAGGATCGCACCGCGAGATCGTCGGCGCGCAGCAAATGCACGAGCAGCGGCGCATGTGTGGCCGCCGACGGTTCGGCCCTGCCCTTGCCGTCTTCCAAGGTCTGCACCAATCGGATGCTCCAGCTCACCGAGTATAGCTGGGCGGTTGCACGAGATGCGATCCGCGAGCGGAACCGCGGAGGTGACCCGCGTCATCTCACCTGGCTCGCGCGTTGCTGATGGCGCCTTCGCTCGGCACAATGTAGGCGTGCACGACCACGACGGGCATGGCCACGCTGGGCACGCGCATGGCCACGACCACGGCACGGTCATGCTCACGCGCCGCGGGACCGGATGACGCGCGCGTTTCTGGTCGGCATCCTGCTCAGCGTCGCTTGCTGCGAAGCTCGGCCACTAATTCGCTGCCGGAGCGGACGTTGCCAGCCTGGGCGGTCTTCCAGCTCGCCGCGAGGTGTGCATTGAGCGCCTCGCGCTCCTCGGCGTCCAGGTCGTCGCCCTCGTCGTCGACGACGAGGTCCAGCGTAGTGCCCTCGGGTAGCAGCGTTGGCTGATCGACGATGATTCGGCCGCCCGAGACCTTGGCGCGGATCGACATCGGCGAAAGCGTAGCACTGGCGGGTGCGTGACGGGTGGGCTTCATGGGTCGAGCGATGCCGACGGGGACGTCGTCAGGCGGCGCTGGCTGCGTCGCTGTTCGTGGGCAGCTTGCGGCGGCCTGCCCATCGCGAGAGGGACACCGCGGCCACCCCGAGCCGCGTCGCGGTGTGGAACAGGTTCGGTGAGCTTCGGAGCATTGGTTGAACCGGCGTTCCCATGGTGTGAGCAGCCGGTTGCCCGGTACTTCGAGCCCGGATCTCGGATGGAAGAAGACACGGTGTCGGGATCTGCACCGCCGGGCAGCAAGAAACTTGACAGATTGCGCCCGCCCGGAAAGATCGGGGCATGGACGCCGCAGAACAACTCGCGCCCGTCGCGACCGAGCCGCTGTCATGGGTGGAGATCTGCGTGCGCTATCCCGATCAGTTCGTCTGTCTGGTCGAGATCGTGCGGGTCGAGCTTCGGAGCCCCGAGATCAAGACGGCGCGCGTCGTCGGGCATGGTCCCACGCATGATGCTGCCTTCGAGCCCATCCGTGACCTCGACGTGCGGTACCCCCGTTTCGCGATCAGGTTCACCGGCATCTGTTCCGAGCCGCTGATTCGTCCCTCGCTGGTCATCGATGACGAGACTCTCGAGCTCCTTCGTTCGTGACCGCGAGTTGATCCTCGCCATCGGGGAAGAGCATGATTACTGGCTTCGCGTGGCCGAATTCACCGCGCTCGGCGTGACGACGCCGAATTTTGCGCTCACTGTATTCGCGCTCGGACACAAGGATATCGATGGGCTCGTCGGCATGAACTTCCTCCGACACTTCAACTTCGAAGTCCGGCCGGCCGATCAACAGATCCTCGTCGAGTTGGTCAACGATGAACAGTGCCAGCGGCGCGGGCCGCAACTTCGAGGAAGAGGTCCGCTGCGCGACGATCACCGCCTCGACCTCGACGTCTGACGGGGCTGTCCGCTCGCCGCATCCCAGAGCCGCGCCGTCCCATCGGAGCCCGCCGTGAGGATCTGTTCTCCCTCGTTACCAACGAACCGGGCCGTGAACACACGCCCCACGTGGCCATCGAGCCGGCCAACGAGTCGATAGTGCTCCATGTCCCACAGAAGCGGCGGAGTTTGCTCGCCCGTCGTCGAGATCGTGACCATCCGTACTGGTTCCGGCGATGCCCGCAGCAACCTGACGCGGCTGGGTGCAGCAAGATCCATCAGCAACGCGTGGCGGTCTTGGCCAATGACTCGAAGCCTTGCCGTAGCATCCGCCGCCACCACGCGACCGTTCGTGTTTCTGAACCGACGCAGAAACCAGGTGAAGCTGATCGTATGGACTCGCGGCGGCTTCACGATCGTACATAAGCGCCTCGAGCGCGGGACCTTTACCTTCCCGTCACGGGTGGCGGGCGACGCGACGAGCATCGCGATCGATGTGCACGAGCTCGCGATGCTCCTCGAGGGGATCGATATTTCGCGAGCGAAGGCGAAGCCGCGCTGGGAGCCACCGCCGCGGGCTCGCGCGACGACACACTGACGATCGATGACATTCAGTCCGGTCGCGCACCTCACCACTTGCGTTCGATCGTCGAACGATCAAGATGGCCGACGTGGACGACACGACGGAAGATCGTGCGGAAACGCCGGCCAGCGATCTGCGCGGCTCCGTGCTCGACGTCATCCGTACGCTACTTGCCGAGAACGATAGCGAGGCGGTCCTCGAGATCGTGCGCAGGCTGGTCGCCGAGAACGCGGACATGTCCCGGCGCCTGGCGCGGATCGCGTCGCGCTTCAAGAAGAGCGAGAAAGTTGGCCGGGCGCAGCTCGTGCTCTTTCTCGACGCGCTCCACCGTGGAGAGGGTGAACCTGAGAGCGATGCGCCGGAGGCGGATAGTCCCGACGAGCTCGATGAGGCAGACGCAAAGCTACGCACCGCCTCCGGTATCGACGACGCACAGGACGACGATCTTGCCAAGCTCAAGACGAGACCACCGCGACCGCCAGCGAATCGAACAGCGGCTCCCGCGCACCTGCACCGTATCGACAACCCGCTCCTGGTGCCTGCTGCACAACGCCCGTGTCCTCGGTGCGGTAGCGAGCGCACGTGCATTGGCCACGACATCACTGAGGTGATCGAGCTGATCCCCGCCGAGGTCGTCGTGCGCCGCGCCGTACGCGAGAAGCTTGCCTGTGACACATGCGAAGCCGAGCTCGTGC
>DATIPJ010000439.1:0-5424 GCA_035472155.1 Kofleriaceae bacterium | reverse complement strand
CCGTGCGCGAGCGCGCGCGCATGCGAGAGCAGCGCGAGCTCGTCGTCGGCGAGCATCGCGAACGGCGCCTCGCGGTACGGCTTGCCGAGCAAGAGGTGCGCGAGCAGCCAGTCGGCCTGCGCGGTCGGCCGGCACACGCTGTCGCCCAGGCCCGCGCGAATGAGCCGGATCGGCGCGGCCGCCATGACGTTCAGATCGAAGAACGCGCCGACCGGGGTGGCCGCGCGCACCGAGCGCTTGACGCCGCCCTCGGTGACCGAAGCGCTCAGCGAGGTGTAGCCGTTCATCGACGGCGCGGTGGCGAACACCAGCTGCGGGCAGCTGCGCGCGAGCGCCGCCATCTTGCAGAGGTCGTTGATCGTCCCCGAGCCAACCGCGACGACCGCGTCGGTGCGCTCGTCGAGCGCCTGGGTCAGCCGCGCGACGGTGGCGGTGTCGGCGTGGGGCTCGCGCGGCAGCACGATGCGCTGCACGGCGAACCGCCCGGCGAGCGCGCGCTCGACCCGGGCGCCCAGCGCGGCGAACGTATCCTCGTCGGCGACGAGGGCCAGCCGCCGGCCGACCTCGAGTGCAGCGACCAGATCGGCCTCGCGGCCCTCGAGTGAATCCTCGATCACCACCGAGCGCCCTGCGGCAGCGAGCCGCTCGCCGGTCTCGGGATCCGCATACTGGCCGGCGAGCAGGAGCGCGATCGCGTCGGCGGCAGCAGGCTCAGCGGCAGGCATCGAGGACCGCCTTGAGCTGCGATCGCAAGGACCCCATGCGAGGCGAGAACGAGCCGTCGAACGCGGCCGATCCGATCGTGAACGCGTCGGCGCCCGCGGCGGCGAGCGCGCGGATCTGATCGGCGCGCTGCACGCTGCCGGCGACGAGCAGGAAGCCATCGGTGCCGCGCCGCGCCGCGCGCACCAGGTCGAGGGGGTCGGCCTCGGTCGCGCGATACGCGAGCAGGTCGACGCCGGCGCAGCCCAGCGCGGCGAACCGACGGCAGTCGTCCTCGATCTGCTGCGGCGTACCGGCGAGCTTGGTCGGGTGATCGAACGGCCGCCCAGGAAATGGCAGGTAGCGCACCGCGCTGCCGGCGAGGATCGCGAGCACCTCGTCGACGTGCGTGCCGCCGAGCAGGCGATCGATCGCGATGTCGCGCCCCACGCGCGCCGAGCGCAGCACCGCCTCGGCCGACGTGCTCACCACCTCCATGTAGCTGGTGGCGCCGGCGTCCTTGATCCGACGCGCCAGCTCGGCGAGCACGTCCGGCGGCACGCCGACGTCCTTGAACCCGATGTGGCGTAGCCCGAGCGGGCGAATCTCGTCGAGAACCTCGAGGCAGTCGGGCACCGTCTGGTCCGACCGAGTCAACATGAAGACGAAATCCATGCTGATCGCAACCTACGGCGCGCGCGGCTCGCGGGCAAGCTGCGCCGTCCCCGCCTTCGGCGACAGATCTCGTCCGCCACCGAGCGCACACCGTGGCGTCACCTGTGTGTCGTACGCGGTGACTCGGCGCTGTCGCCGCGCTGCGCCACGCGCGCCGGCCGTCGCACGAACGGCCGCCACAGCGCGAGCGCGAGGCCGCCGAGGATCACGCTGCCGCCGACCACGACGTGGCGGTGCAGCGGCTCGTCGAGCAGCACGATACCGCCGACCGCCGCGATCACAGGCACCGACAGCTGCACGATCGCCGCGCGCGCCGCCCCGAGCGACGGGAGCACCGCATACCACACGCAGTACCCGAGCCCCGACGTGATCGCACCCGACGCGATCGCCAGCCCCGCGCCGTACGCCGTGACGTGCATCGACGTCGCCAGCGCAAACCCCACGAACAGCGCGCACATCGGCACCGCGCGCGCGAAGTTGCCGGCGTTGGCGGAGAGCGGGCGCGTCGCAGCGCGGCCGAACAGCGAGTACAGCCCCCACGTCACCCCGGCGACGAACATCAGCGCCGCACCGGCGGGCGGCGGCGCCTCGAGGCTGGGCAGATTGAGCAGCACGAGCCCGGTCGCCGCGACGGCAAAGCCGATCCACTGCCGCACCGTCGGGCGCTCCCCGCGCACCAGCCCACCGCCTATCATCGTGAGCTGCGCCGAACCGAACAGGATCAGCGCGCCCGTGCTCGCCGCAAGCCGCAGGTACGCCAGTGAGAACGCGATCGCATAGATCGCCAAACTCCACGCCGCGCGCCAGCTGCCGGCGCTCTTCACCGGCGGGGCATCGCGCCGCGTCTGCGTGATCGCGACCAATACGACCGCGCCGCTCACGAGCCGGATCGCCGTGAACATCGGCGCATCGATCGCGCCGCCGCGCAGCGCCGCGCGGCACAACAGCGAGTTCGCCGCAAACGCGACCATCGTGACCGCAGTCAGCCCGACGATCCGCAACTGCTCGAACATCGCGCGCATCATACGCGCCTCACGCCGCGAATCCGCGGCGATCTCGACGGACCGACCGGGCGGGAGCGCCTCCACCCGTCACCGCCCGGTTTCAGAGGTGAGTGGAGGCGAGACGCTCGAGCGTGCTGCGCAGGCTCGCCGAAGGTCTACGCGTCGGTCGTATCCTCGTCGCTGCCGCAATTCCCGCAGAACGCGCGGGTGGCCTATGGACAGTGGCGAGCTCGAACCCCGCGACAACGAGCAACGCATCCCCCCGCCACTGCCCACAGCCCATCGCCTCGCACCAGGCCCCATGGGGTGATTTATGATCTTGGTTCGGATCGAAGAGAGGATCACGCGCGGCCGCAAACCGATTCTTCGAATCTTGATTGAAAATCATCTTCAACGGAGCCTGGTGACCATCCGTTCCTCTGGCGCGGCCCGCCGACGTACGACCCGCTGGTGGTGTATCGGCCGCGTACCTGGTTACTTCGTGAGGGCTACAAGCGGGGCGGACCGCCCATTTCGGTGCGCGAAGTCCCGTCGACGCCTCGGCCGAGCTCGGCCGAGGAGCCGTCTTGAGGACCGGCTGCGACGAGCTGCATCGGCGGCGTTGCCGCTAGCGCTCGTCTTATCACCGGCTGATCCAGGTGCGCGTACCGAAACGGAAGGCGGACTCACCGATCAGCCGTGGGGAAGCGATCGAGGGGTATGGGGCACGCTTCAGGGGCGCTGATACACCACGGCCAGCACGGCGCCGTCGGCGGTGACCCGGAACACCTCGTGTGCGTCGGCCGGCACGGTGCAGCCGCGCGTCGCCGGCGCATACGAGACGATCCACGCCGCGTCGGTCGGTGCGCGCGCCGGCGTCCATAGGTCCTCGCGAAACCATGCCAGGTGCACCGGCTCGATGCAGCCGCGGTACACGCGCGCACCGGGCGTGGCGTGCTCGTTGACGTACGCGACGGCGGCCGCCACGCCCTCGCCCCACCACGCGGTCTCGAACCAGCGGTGCCGCGCGACCGTGCCCGCGCCGCCGACCTGCTCGCCGAAGTAGTCGAGGTAGTACGGATGCACGCGGACCAGCGTCACGCCGAGGTAGGCGACGACCGCCGCGGCGATCGCCGCAAACGCATGGCGGTGGCGCGCCCACACCGCGAGCTGATCGCAGCCGGCGGCGGCGATCATCGCGAGCGCGAGCAGGCACGGCATCACGTAGCGCACGCCGTCCTGGCGGATCGGTGAGAGCACCACGCCGAGCGGGATCGCGAGCCAGCACGCGACGAGCAGCGCGGCCGTGTTGCGCTGGCGGGCCAGCCGGACGGCGCCGACGACGACCGCGGCGAGCACACCGACCGGCAGCGTCGCTGCCAGATACACCACGAAGTAGTGCGGCCCCGGGCTGTTCGTCGTCGCGCCGAGGAACGGCTCGAGCGAGTGCGGCATCGTCAGCCGGTGCAGCGACTCGGAGAGCGCAGCGATCGGATGCCCCCACAGCCGCGGCCACACGACATAGATCGTCGCCGCCGCGGCCAGCGGCATCGCGATCGCGCCCCAGATCAGCGTCTCGCGGCGCCAGCGCGGTGGCGCCTGCACCATGACGAGCACCGCGCACAGTGGCCCGACGAGCCCATTGATGAACCGCGAGGCGATCGCGATCCCGACCGCCACGCCGACCCACGCCAGCCGCACGCGCAGCGCCCGCGCCGCCTTGCGGTCGTCCGCCGGCAGGTAGTCATGCACGCCGAGCGCGAGCAGGATCGCGAGCGCCCACCACAGCACGGTCGGCGATTCGTGCCCGACGATCTGCCCGTGCGCCACCATCGGCGGCAGCAGCGTCGCGATCGCCGCCGCCAGCACCCCGACGCGCGGGCGAAACAGCCGCGCGCCGATCGGCACCAGCAGCGCGCAGCCCAGCGCGATCCACACGGCCGACAGCGCGCGCGCCGGTCCGAAGCCATCCGCGAGCTGCGCCCCGATCCCCGCGAGGTACTTCATCACGGGCGGATGCTCGAAGTTCCACTGCCACGACCGCGCGCTGAAATCGAGCCCGACGAGGTTCGTCACGTAGTTGCGCCCCGCGCACCAGTTGGCGTCCTCGTCCCACGTCTGCCCGAAGCCGCCGAGATCGATCCAGCGCACGGCCACGCCGACGACAAACACCGCCCCCATCGCCAGCCACGTCCCGCGCGACACCGCCGCCAACCGCCGGCGCGCCAGGATGCACAGCGTCCCCACCAGCGTCGCCAGCAACCCGATCGCGATCCCTCCGTCGAGCCGCGACGTCCCGGGCGCCTCGAACGTCGCCCGCATGGGCGGCTCGGGCGATAGCGAGCTCGCGGGTACGTACTCGGGGTCGCCGCGCCGCCCAACGGGGCTCCACACCAGCCGCGCCCCCGGCGGCGCCGCGAACCGGATCGCTTGCGGCCCCTTCGTCACCACGATGCGATCCTTCACCAGCCCGGTCCCGCGCACCTCCTGCCCCGCGAACGTGAGCCGCGCGTAGCTCTCGCTCTGGAACCCGATGATCACCGGCCCGCCGCGCGCCACATCGATCGACCCCGCGCGAACCTCCGCCCCCGCCGGGTCCGCTTTCTCCGCCACGCCCCGACTCAATCGCTCGAGCGGCTCCACATGCAGCCACGCCCGCAGCGCCAGCAGCCCGACCACGACCACCACCGGGACCACACCCCAGAACCGCACGACCCCGCGGCGTGGGACCCCCGCGAGCGGCTCCTGGGTGAGCGCACGAGGCTCTCGCACCTCGCCGAGTATTCACCACCGCCCCGCCCCGGTCGACACCACCGCGCACCTACGTCACGGTGGCACCGCCGATGGTGCGCCCCACCAGGCGACTCCGCACTCCTCACTTCGCGCGCGCGTTGACGCTTGGGCCGGATCGCCTCACCTCACGGGCGTCACTTCGCAGGCAGGTAGGTATCGAGGAACTTGAGATAGGCCTCCTGCGCCGCGATGCGGTTCTTCTGCTTGCGGAAGCCGTGGCCCTCGTCGTCGAAGACCAGGTACTCGACCGGCACGCCGTTCTTCTTGACCG
>DATIPJ010000438.1:0-3147 GCA_035472155.1 Kofleriaceae bacterium | reverse complement strand
CAGCTCGAACGCGCCGGTCGCGTCGCTCTCCGCGACGTCGGTCGCGAGCGCGGGCCGGAGGTTGCCGCCGCGCGCGCGCAGCACGGCCGCTGCGACCGGGCGCCCGCTGCGATCGATCACGCGGCCGTTGACCACGCCGCCGCGCACCACGCCGAGATCGACGCCCTCGAGGTCCTCGCGCGCATTCACGGAGGCCATCAGCGCCTCGTCGGGGATGCCGGCGGTCTCCGCCGACGGCAGGGTCGGCAGCCGCACCCGATCCGGCCGCCCGATCGACAGCACGGCGTCGTCGCGCACGAACGCGTGATAGCGGCCGGCGGGGACGCGGATCTCGTAGCCGCCATCGCGCCGCGACGTGGTCGTGCTCTCGCCCGCGGCGCCGCGGAACACGACCTCGACGCCGCCGACCGGCTGCTGCTGCTCGATGTCGATCACCTTGCCCGCGACCGCGACGCCGCCAGGCTCGATCGACATCGCCGCGCTGCGGCCGCCGTGCGGCCCCGGATCTCGGCCGGTCGCGCGCGGCTTGCCCGGTGCCGCAGACCCCGTGGCCGCCGCCGCGGGCCCCGACGACGATCGCGCCGGCGCGCGGGCGCTGCGCCATCGATCGATGCCCGACCACGCCGCGATCGCCGCGACCGCTGCGGCGATCAGGGCTGCGAGAGCGATGCGGGAGCGGCGAGTCATCGGGCGCGGGCTCGGGTGCGCTTCGATCTACGTAGCAGCTATTCGGCCTTCTGCACCTCGATCACCACGGCGGTGATGTTGTCCTTGCCGCCGCGCTGGTTGGCGAGCGCGACCGCTGCCTCGGCGCACTCCTCGAGCGAGCCGTCGCTGCACAGCTCCCGGACCTCCGCGTCGCTCGTGAAGTAGCCATGAAGACCGTCGCTGCACAACAGGAACCGGTCGCCCGCGTCGACGTCGATATCGACCGTGTCGACCTGCACGTAGTCCTTGTGGCCGACCGCGCGCGTGATGACGTTCTTGCCGGTCGCCTTCTCGGCCTCGGCGCGCGTCATCATGCCGTGCTTGACCTTGTAGTTGATGAGCGTGTGGTCCTCGGTCATCTGCAGCACGTTGTCGCCGCGCACGCGGTAGACCCGGCTGTCGCCGACGTGGACCGCGAACGCCAGGTTGGCGCGGATCAGCAGCGCCGACAGCGTGGTCGACATCCCCTTCTTCTCGGGGTCGAGCTCGGCCATGCCGTAGACCATGTAGCAGGCGCTCTTGACGCCGCTCTCGAGCAGGCGGCGGATCTCCCACACGCATTCGTCGTCGCCATCGCGCACGCGCTCGACCAGGCGATCGAGGTCGCGGCTGGCGCCGTAGACCCACATGCGCAGCTGCTCGACCGCCTCACGACTGGCGATCTCGCCCTTGTTGTGGCCGCCCACGCCGTCGGCGACGACGTAGAAACCGCGCGCGTCGTCGCGGAACAGCGCATCCTCGTTGACCTGGCGCCTGCGGCCGACGTCAGTACGAGCCACGGATTGCAGCTTCACCGGCCGCCATCCTATCACCATGGCGATGCCGAGATCGGCTTGCTACGATGATGGTCTGTGCCCGAAGGGACAACAGCCGGATTAGCCGCGATCCTCCGCGAGCGTTCGAGTGAGATCCTCGCGAGCTGGATCGTCAACTTCGAGCGCTCATCGCTCCGGTTCCGGCGCGCGACCAAGGCCGCGACCCACACCTCGCAGGTCGCAAACCTGGTGGAGGGCCTGTCGGTGGCCGTGAGCAGCGGCTCGCACGAGCTCAAGCCGGGGGGCAATGCGACCCGCGAGCTCGAGCGAAATGCGGCATTCCTCGGCGCGCAGTTTGCCAGTGAGGGCGCGACCGGATTCGATATCTCGGCGCTGCTGCTCGAGTTGCGCGACGTGGTGGCCGCCCTGGCCACCAGTGCCGAGGAAGCCGCGGCGCTGACCTCGCTGTTCGAGTGGCTGACCACGGTTGCGCTCGATGCGTTTGCGGCCTCCGGTATGCAATCGCTGCGCGAGCGCCACACCGACCAGCTCGAGAACGGGACGCCGCTGATCGAGGTGCTGCCGAAAGTTCCAGCCGTGCTGTTGGTCGGGGCGCCCGGCAGCTCGACGGTCGACTCGCTGCTGTCGCGCGCCTGGATGCTCGCCGTCGGCACCGGGGCGCCGTGTCTCATCATCGACTGCGCCGGGCTCGCCGAGCTCGGTGAGAAAAACTTCGACGCGGGCTATCGCAGTTTTCTGGATCAGGCCGAGGGCAGCGCGCTGCAGGTCGTGCTGTCGAACGCGCGGCGGGCACTTCGCGAGCGCGCGGCGGCGCTCACCGGCGAACGCGGTCTGTCGTTTCAACACTTCGATCGATTCGACAGCGCGGTCGCGCATGCGCTCGAGCGTGCGGGCTACCTCCTGGTGCGGCGAAGCTGACTTGCCGTCGGGGGCCGGCCGACGAGGAGGCCTCGAGAACGGCTGTAAGAACGTGATACGCTCGGAGTTCGGTGGGTGACTTCCCAGTCGGCTTTGGCCGATATCAACTCGTGGAACGGCTGGCCGTGGGAGGCATGGCGGAGCTGTTCGTTGCCACCGCACCGGGGGAGCACGGGTTACAGAAGAAGGTCGTGATCAAGCGGCTGTTACCGCACCTGGTCGACGACGAGACCTACAATGCGATGTTCATCGACGAGGCCAAGCTCACGGCCCGCCTCGTGCATCCCAAGATCGCGCAGACCTTCGAGCTCGGGAAGGTCGATGAGGCGCTGTACATCGCGATGGAGTACGTCGATGGCATCGACGTGCTCGCGCTGCTGCGGGAGTTCGCGGCGCGCCAGGGCCGGCGGGTCGAGCCTCAGCTGGCGGCCTGGATCGCGCACGAGGTGCTCGATGCGCTCGATTACGCCCACAACCTGCCCGGCGAGGAGGGCGCGCGGCTCAACATCGTGCACCGCGACATCTCGCCGTCCAATGTCCTGCTCAGCGTGCGCGGCGACATCAAGCTGGTCGACTTCGGGATCGCGCGCCAGCAGGACCCCGATCGCGCGCACAAGAGCAAGTCGGGCACGCTCAAGGGCAAGTACGGCTACATGTCACCCGAGCAGGTGATCGAGCAGAACCTCGACGGGCGCAGCGACCTGTTCTCGGTCGGCGTGGTGCTCGCCGAGCTGCTCACCGGCCG
>DATIPJ010000437.1:0-8876 GCA_035472155.1 Kofleriaceae bacterium | reverse complement strand
GGAAAAGGTCAAGAACCCGTACACCGGGCAGGACGAGGAGCCGGACGAGCGGCTGATGCGGTCGATCGAGGAGAAGATCGACATCCCGGAGAGCCGCAAGGACGACTTCCGGTGCGAGATCATGAACTACATCGGCGCGCTCGCGATCGAGGGCCGGACCTTCGACTACAAGACCAACGAGCGGCTGCACAAGGCGCTCGAGGCCAAGCTGTTCGAGGATCAGAAGGACTCGATCAAGCTGACCTCGCTGGTGTCGAGCGTTGTCGACCGCGACACCCAGGCCAAGATCGACGTGGTCAAGCAGCGGCTGATCAAGAACTTCGGCTACGACGAGGTCTCGGCGACCGACGTGCTGAACTTCGTGGCCTCGATCTTCGCGCGTGGAGACGTCAAGTCGTAATGAGCGACCCGCGTGGCGTCGGACCGGTGACGATCGAGCTCAACCGTACGCTCGCCGAGCTCCTGGCGCGGCTGTGCGTCGAGCTCGACACCGAAGACGTGACGGGGGTCCTGTCTCGGGCGCTCGGGCTGCTCGACATGGTGCAGCACACCAAGCGGCAAGGCGGCCGGCTGTGCTTCATCAACGAACGCGGCGACGTCGCGGACGTGGTGTTCTAGGGGCTTTTCAAGGAGATCGTATGTCGCAGAAGATCGATCTCGATCACGGGCGGTTTCGCCAGATCATCCGCGGCAAGATCAAGCAGAACCTGCGCAAGTACATCTCGCAGGGCGAGATGATCGCGAAGAAGGGCAAGGACACGGTCGCGATCCCGCTGCCGTCGGTCGACATCCCGCACTTCAAGCACGGCGACAAGCAGCAGGGCGGCGTCGGGCAGGGCGATGGCCAGGTCGGCGATTCGCTGGGCGCCGATGGCGAGCAGGGGCCGGGCAAGGGCGAGGCGGGCGACCGCCCGGGTGATCACCTGCTCGATATCGAGGTTTCGCTGCAGGAGCTCGCCGAGATCATGGGCGAGGAGCTCGAGCTGCCCCGGATCCAGCCCAAGGGCACCGAGAAGATCGTCGCCTGGAAGGACAAGTACTCCGGCATTCGCACGACCGGTCCCGAGTCGCTCCGCCACTTCCGGCGCACGTATCGCCAGGCGATCCGGCGGCAGATCGCGATGGGCACCTACGACGCCAAGAACCCGATCATCGTGCCGATCCGCGACGACAAGCGCTACCGGTCGTGGCGCAGCGAGCCGCTGCCGCAGTCCAACGCCGTCATCATCTACATGATGGACGTCTCGGGCTCGATGGGCGACGAGCAGAAGGAGATCGTCCGCATCGAGAGCTTCTGGATCGACACGTGGCTGCAGTCGCAGTACCACGGCGTGATCAGCCGCTACATCATCCACGACGCGATGGCCAAGGAGGTCGATCGCGATACGTTCTTCAAGACCCGCGAGTCGGGAGGCACGATGATCAGCTCGGCGTACAAGCTGTGCGCCAAGCTCATCGCCGACGAGTATCCCTCCGAGCTGTGGAACATCTATCCGTTCCACTTCTCCGACGGCGACAACTGGTCGGTCGACGACACCCACACCTGCGTCGACTTGCTCAAGAAGGACGTGCTGCCGCACGTAAATCTATTTTGCTATGGCCAGGTCGAGTCGCCCTACGGCTCGGGGCAGTTCATCAAGGACCTGACCGAGCACTTCGACGAGGACGAGCGAGTCGTGACCAGCGAGATCAAGGGCAAGGACGCGATCATGGACTCGATCAAAGAGTTCCTCGGAAAGGGTCGCTAGGTGAGCGCGGCCAAGCGGTTTCCGGCCTACCTGCGCGACCAGCAGGAGGAGATCGAGGGCTACGCCAAGGACTTCGGGCTCGACTTCTTCCCGATCCTCTACGAGGTCCTCGACTACAAGACGATGAACGAGGTCGCCGCGTACGGCGGCTTCCCGACCCGCTATCCGCACTGGCGGTTCGGCATGGACTACGAGCAGCTGTCCAAGAGCTACGAGTGGGGACTCTCGAAGATCTACGAGATGGTGATCAACACCAACCCCGCCTATGCCTATCTGCTCGAGGGCAACTCGCTGGTCGATCAGAAGATCGTGATGGCGCACGTGTGCGCCCACGTGGACTTCTTCAAGAACAATTATTTCTTCTCCAAGACCAACCGCAAGATGATCGACGGCATGGCCAACCATGCGGCGCGCGTCCGCCGCCACATGGCGCGCCACGGGCAAGACGTCGTCGAGGACTTCATCGACACCTGCCTCTCGCTCGAGAACCTGATCGATCCGATGTCGCCCTACATCGTCCGGTCGCGCGAGACCAAGCCCGAGGACGAGGATGACCCGCCCGACAAGTCCGGCCGCCTGCGCGCCAAGGGCTACATGGAGTCGTTCATCAATCCGCCGGAGTACCTCGAGAAGCAGAAGAAGAAGCGCGAGGAAGAAGCCAAGCGCCAGAAGCGTCGCTTCCCCGAGCACCCGCGGCGCGACGTGATGCAGTTCCTCATCGAGCATGCCCCGCTCGACCACTGGCAGGCCGATGTCCTCGAGATCGTGCGTGACGAAGCGTATTACTTCGCGCCACAGGCCATGACCAAGATCATGAATGAGGGCTGGGCCTCCTACTGGCACTCGAAGATCCTCACGCAGAAGGCGCTGACCGCGGCCGAGGTGATCGATTATGCGGACGCCAACTCGGGCGTGATGGCGACGGCGCCGGGGCGGCTCAATCCGTACAAGCTCGGGATCGAGCTATTGCGCAATATCGAGGACCGGTGGAATCGCGGGCAGTTTGGCAAGGAGTGGGACGAGTGCGATTCGATGGAGCAGAAGCGGCACTGGGATCGGCGGACCGGGCTGGGGACCAAGCGGCTGTTCGAGGTGCGCAAGCTCTACAACGACATCACATTCATCGACGAGTTCTTCACGCTCGAGTTCTGTGTCGAGCAGAAGTTCTATTCGTTCGGGTTCTCGGAGCGCAGCGGCAACTGGGAGATCATGAGCCGCGAGTTCAAGAAGGTGAAGGACCAGCTGCTCAAGCAGCTGACCAACCGCGGTCAGCCGGTGATCGTCGTCGAGGACGGCAACTTCGAGAACCGCAGCGAGCTGCTCCTGCGCCACATCCACGAGGGCATCGACCTCGATGGCGGGCAGGCGCGCGATACGTTGCGCAACACCGCCAAGCTGTGGACGCGGCCGGTGAGCCTTTTGACCAAGGTCGAGGGCAAGGGCAAGCTCCTGCGCTGCGAAGATGGCAATCTGAGCGAGCGAAGCGCGGAGTATCAATGAGCGGACCGAGTCGGGATAGCGTGTTGTGAGGCTGTGGGCGTGGGGGCAGAGCGATCCGGGGCGCAAGCGCGAGCGCAACGAAGATAGCTACCTGGTGGACCCGGAGACCGGGATCATGGCGGTGGCCGATGGGATGGGCGGGCACCAGGGCGGCGCGACGGCGAGCCGGATGGCGGTCGAGTACCTCGGGCGCGAGCTGGCGGAGGTCCACGGCAACTTCGATGCGGCGCTGCTCGAGCAGGTCAAGGGCCAGCTGCAGGGCGCCGTGCGAACGACCGAGGAGATGCCGATCGTCAACGACCTGCACGATGTGTCGACGCCGCCGGCCGGCTCGAGGGCGGTCGTCGCACCGCCGACGCGGCCGGGCGACCCACCTGTGCGGGGGAGCGATCCGACGCTGCCGCCCGGGGCGGTGCCGGCATTCTCGCCGGCGCTGGAGGTCATGCGCTGCGTGGTCCGCCGCGCGAGCTCGGCGATCTTCGAGGCGTCGTGGGCCAGGCCCGAGCTGCGCGGCATGGGTACCACGCTGACCGCGATGCTGGTGCACGGTGGCCGCGCGCACGTGGTGCACGCGGGCGACTCGCGGTGTTACGTGTTCCGCGATGGTCAGCTGCGGCAGCTCACCGAGGACCACTCGTGGATCGCCGAGCAGCTGCGCGCTGGCTCGATCAGCGAGGCCGAGGCCAAGTCGAGCAAGTTTCGCCACGTCATCACCAAGTCGATCGGCTTCGAGCGCGACATCGAGGCCGACACCAAGACCGTGCCGCTGTCCGCGGGTGACTGCTTCCTGCTGTGCTCGGACGGCATGACGAACTACGTCGAGCACGGCGAGCTCGAGCGCATCGTCGCGATGACATGGTATCGCCGCCTGCCGGCGACCCTGGTGGAGCTCGCCAACAGCCGCGGCGGCGACGACAACATCACCGTCGTGGTCGGCCTCGTCGCCAACGCGCCGCCCGAGCGCTAGCCGACGCGCTGCGCGCGCTCACGCGAGGACGGGCGCGAGGAAGGCGGCCGCATGGCTGCGGCTGGCGTCGCTCGCGGGGTCGAACAGCATGTGGATCAGCTCGCGCAGGGTGTACGCCTTGCCGCGCGCGGTGTACTGGACGGCGAGCTCGCGCGTGGTGAAGCGAGCGAGCGCTGCGTCACGCGCCTGGTCGGCCGCGGCTGGATCGGCGGACGGCGACGCGCCGTCGCGATCGCGCAGCACTGCGGACAGGCGATCCTGGATGCCGGCGTCCATCTCGACGACGCGCGTGGCCTTGCCGCGGCTGCTGGCGGGCTTTGGCTCGCGCGCCTGGTCGGCCGCCAGCCGCGCCGCGACCTTGCCCTGGATCGGTGGAAGGGACTCGGTCAGGGTGCGATGGCTCGACGGAGCGGAATGCGAGGTTTGAGGAGAGCTCTTGTACATAGTTCCGGTCCGCGAGGGCCGTTTCATTGACGCTGTCGGTTGCAAGCGAGGGACCACCGTCGAGGCGCGACCGAGACGCGTCGAGACGCGCGCGCAGGGGAATAAACGCCCTGTGCGCTTGTCGAGTCGGGGAAGCTGCGTCGGCCAAAGACGCGCGCGTCGCGGGCAGACGCAGCGCGATCTCGTTTCGCGCCGTGGCCGATCGTCGTCGGTGGTGAGCTGCGAAACGCTCTGTGCGTGGATTGCACAGCGTCGGTGCGCGGCTCCCACAGCGGTGCTGCGCGAATTTCCGAGCGCGTCGATGATGCGCTCGAGGAGCGTTACCGAGCAGCGGTCGCCGGCGCGGGCGCAGCCACCACCGTCACCGGAACCTCGCGGCCGCCGTCCTTGCTGCGCACGCGGATGGTGGTGAGCCCGGGCGCCTTGCCGACGACGACGAGCGCGGCGGTCGACACCCGCGGATCGGCTTACACTCGTGCTCGATGCGCGCGCTCGTGTGCCTGATCGGATGTGCGCTCGGAGGAGCGATCGCATGTGATCGCGGCCGCACGCCGGAGCCATCGCCAGCGCCACCTGCGCCATCGCCTGCGTCGGCGGTCGCGCGTTGCACGATCACGCCGCTGCCGCTGCGACTGCCTGCGCCGCGGCGCACGGTCGCGATCGGTGATCTGCACGGCGACCTCGGCGCGACCCGCGCGGCGCTGCGCGCGGCCGGTGCGATCGACGAGCGCGACCGCTGGGCCGGCGGCGACCTCGTCGTGGTGCAGACCGGCGACGTGCTCGACCGCGGCGATGACGAGCGCGCGATCCTCGATCTCATCGCGCGGCTCGAGAGCGAGGCGCGCGTGGCCGGCGGTGCGTTCGTGCTCCTGCTCGGCAACCACGAGCTGATGAACGGCGCGGGCGACTTCCGCTACGTCACGCCCGCCGGCGCGCACGACTTCGACGGCGCGGCGGGCAGCCGATTGGCGGCGCTCGGCGCCGGTGGCCCGTACGCGCGGCGGCTCGCAGCCCACGCCGTGATCGCGATCGTCGGCGATACGGTGTTCTCACACGCCGGCGTCCTCGGCGGCTGGGCGTCGCGCGTCGACGAGGTCAACCAGGGCGCGCGCTGCTGGCTCGACGGCCAGACCCGCGACCCACCGGCCGCGCTGACCTCCGACGACGGCCCGGTGTGGACGCGCGCGGCCGGCAGCGACGGCGTCGACTGTGCCGCGGTCCGCACCGCGCTCGCGGCGCTGCACGCCCGGCGCATGGTCATCGGCCACACCGTGCAGCCGGGCGGCATCACCTCGGCGTGCGACGACGCGCTGTGGCGGATCGACGTCGGTCTCTCGCGCGCCTACGGCGGCCCGATCCAGGTCCTCGAGCTCGCTGCGGGCACGCCGCCACGCATCGTCACCGGCACGCGCTGACGCCTACCGCTTCGGCTTCGCCGGCGCACGCGGCTTCGCCGGCGCGGTGGCGGGCGGAGCCGCCTTCGCGGGCGCAGGTCCCTTCGCAGGCGCGGGCGCAGGACCCTGTGCGGGGGCTGCCGCGGGTGCCGCCGCCGGTACCGTTGCCGGCGTGGCGGGGTGGACCGCCTCGGGGCGGGGATGCACCTCGAGGCCGGCCGGGCACACGAACGGCGCGTCGGCGGGTCTGCGCTCGCGGACCAGGCCGCCGATCTTGGCGCTGCCGGCCGCGGTGATGATCTCGACGCGGTCGGCGGCCACGCCCCTGGCGAGCAGGCGCGCGCGCACCGCATCGCCGACCCGCTGGGCCTCGTTGACCGTCGGCAGCGCGATCGCGACCAGCCACTTGGTCACGTCGTCGTGGCCGCGCATCACCAGCGCCAGCTGATCGACGATGATCTGGCCGCCGCGCGACAGGTTCTTGCCGTCGAGCGTGGGCATGCGATCGATCGAGAGCCGGTCGCCCTCGATCGCGATCACCTCGACGCCGCCCGAGTCGGGGCAGCCGTCGTCGTCGGCCACGCCGTTGACGGTCTCGGGCTCGTTGGGGCACTTGTCGGCGGCGTCGGGGATGCCGTCGTGGTCGTTGTCGAGCTCGGGGCAGCCGTCCTCGTCCTCGAAGCCGTCCTTGTCCTCGGGGCACACCGGGCACTTGTCCTTGCTGTCGGGGATGCCGTCGTGGTCGTTGTCGAGGTCGGGGCAGCCGTCGCCGTCCTCGAAGCCGTCGAGGTCCTCCTCCTCGAGCGGGCACTTGTCGAGCGCGTCGGGGATGCCGTCGCCGTCGGAGTCGCGCTTGCCGGCCGGGCAGCCGTCCTTGGGGTTGGGCTCCTTGCCATCCTCGGGGTCGTTGGGGCACTTGTCCTGGAGGTCAGGGATGCCGTCCTTGTCGTTGTCGAGGTCGGGGCAGCCGTCGTCGTCCTCGAAGCCGTCGAGGTCCTCGGCCTGGTTGGGGCACTGGTCGGTGGCGTCGGGGCGGTGGTCGCCGTCGTTGTCGTCATCGGGGCAGCCGTCGTCGTCCTCGAAGCCGTCCTTGTCCTCGGGCACCAGCGGGCACCGGTCGCGCCCATTGGGCACGCCGTCGCCGTCGGAGTCGCGCATGTCGGGCGCATAGCCCAGCGAGATGAACACCCGCGACTCCGGCGAGCCGATGCCGTTGACCAGCCCCGCGCCACCGCCGACGACAACCGCGACCGAGCCCGTCGCGTGGATGCGCAGGCCACCCTCGACCTCGAGCGGGCTCGCGTCGAGCGCGAAGCTCGGCAGCCCGGCGCGCCCGTAGCCCTCGGCGATGACCGACACGCGGTCGGTGAGCTGCACCGCACCGGCGACGCCCCAGGTCAGCTGCTGGCCGATCGTGCTGTCGTAGATCGTGCGCGGCTTGCGCAGCACGATGCCCGCGTTGACGCCGAACGAGACCCGCCCGCTGTCGAGCTGCGCGGCGAGCTTGCCGCGCACCGTCGGCAGGTCATCGCCGATGAACTGCGCGCCGCCGCTGCCCATGCTCGACGGCAGCGACAGCCCGCCGATCGCCGCGGCGCGCAGCTTGCCACCGCGATAGAGCCGGTACTTGCCCTCGAGCATCAGGTCGCCGAGCCCGGTGACGTTGAGCCCGCCCATCGCCGGCGCGCCGGTCTTGGGCATCAGCCCGTCGCCCGACAGCGCGAACACGATCGGCAGGTTCAAGCCGAGCTGGAGCCGATCGGTCACGCCGTACGCCGCGGTGAGCTGCGCGGCAGACATCGAGCTGATCACGGTCGTGCGCGTACCGCGGATCGCGTGGCTCTCGTCATCGACGTTGTAGATCTGCAGTGGCTTGGTGAGGAACGTGAACAGCGCATCGACCGCGAGCTGCGTGCGCGCCGCGACATCGCCGTCGGCGACTGTCACGAACGTCTTGGGCCCGATCGCGTACTCGAAGGTCTGTACGTCGATCGCGGGATCGAAGGGCGGCGTCGACTGCGCGTGCGCGCGCGAGGCGCTCGCGAGTGCGATGACGACGCTGACGCCCCACGCGCCGTACGCCCCACGCGCTGCACCCCGAAGCCCCCGTGGAATATGCATTTTGACCAGTGTACTCGGCCACTCCGTAGCACCGGAAGCGGACGAATTCGCACCTACACCGGTTTTCTCGTCGGAGCTGGGGTACGCGCCGGATACCGTCGGTGGATTTTTCTGCGGAGCGTCTCCCGTGAAAGCTATTTGGGGAGTGTCATCGTGAATGTCCACACAACCACCGACGCGACCGGATGATCGTCAGTATCTCTCGCAGGCTCGAATTCGATCTCGGCAGCGCGCTTGAGCACCAGCTCGTCGAGCCCGTGGCCGAGCCGGTTGAGCAGCATCGGCGACTTCACCTTGCCGTGGTCGTCGACCACGAGCCGCACGCGGATCGCGCCCTCGATGCCGAGCGCGCGCGCCTCGGGCGGGTAGTCTCTGCCGGCGTCGAAGTAGCCGTAGTCGCCTTTGGGCATCGCGCGCGTCTTGATCGTCGCGACCGACACCGGTTTGGCGATCTCGGCGCTGCCTTCGCCCGAGCCGGGCCCCGTGCCGCCGCCGGTGCCGCCGCGCCCGACATGCCCGGTCGTGCGCTTGCCGGTCGCGACGCCGACGCCGGTCGCCGAGGGCGCGATGTCATCCATGTGCACGACTGGATCGCCGCCCGAGGGCTCGGGCGCCTCGGTCTTGTCGGCCGGTGGTGGCTCGGCCGCTCGCGGCACCGGCGCGGTGGCAGCGCGCACGGCGCGCGGACGCGGCGCGGGCTTG
>DATIPJ010000436.1:0-6676 GCA_035472155.1 Kofleriaceae bacterium | reverse complement strand
CGATCTCGCGCCGCGGGTACGGCCTGCGGTTCGCGAGCGCGCAGCACACCGACGTCACCACCAAGGCCGGCCGACGGTACGCCAAGCCCGGCGAGGGCGACGAGCTGATCGGCGTGGTCCCCTGCAACGACGGCGACGTGGTGGTCACCGCGACGCGCGACGGCCACGTGCTGCTGTGCAAGGCCGACGAGATCGCCAAGCTCGAGGGCCCGGGCCGCGGCGTCACGGTCATCAAGACCGAGGATGACGACGTGGTCATCGGCTTCATCGCCGGCGTCAAGAGCGACCAGCTCAGCGTCGAGACCGAGAAGGGCGGCAAGCGGTTCGAGCTCGCCGCCGATCCGAAGCAGGTCAAGGCCCGCGGCGGCAAGGGCCACCAGATCATCAAGCGCGCGCAGCTCGTCGCGGTGCCGCGCCCGGTCAAGATTCAGCCGCTGGCCAATGCCGAGGGCGGACAGGGAGTCAACTGATGGCAACCAAGTACACCGGCGACGAGATCCGCGTTCTCGAAGGCCTGGAGCCCGTGCGTCAAACGCCGGGCATGTACATCGGCAACACCAGCAAGGACGGCTATCACCACCTCCTGTGGGAGCTCGTCGACAACTCGATCGACGAGGTGATCAACAAGCACGCCTCCAAGGTCGAGGTCACGCTCCACAAGGACGGCAAGAGCGCCACCGTCGAGGACAACGGTCGCGGCATCCCCGTCGACATGATGCCGAAGTACAAGAAGTCGGCCACCGAGGTGATCTTCACGACCCTGCACTCGGGCGCCAAGTTCGATCGCGGCAAGAGCTACGCGGTGTCGGGCGGCCTGCACGGCGTCGGCGCCGCGGTGGTCAACGCGCTGTCCAAGGAGCTGGTGGTCACGGTCAAGCGCGAGGGTGAGCGCCACGAGCTCACGTTCGAGCGCGGAACCGCGGCCGGCAAGCTCAAGAAGCTCGGCGCCGCGCGCGGCACCGGCACGACCATCTGGTTCCGGCCCGACGACGAGGTCTTCGGCCCCAAGGTCGCCTTCGACGCCGCGCTGATCGGCGAGCGGCTGGAGGCCAAGAGCTATCTGCACAGCGGCCTCGAGCTGGTGTTCACCGACGAGACCAAGAACCCACCCGAGGTCAAGAGCTTCGTGCACCCGCAGGGCATCGCGGAGTACCTGCCCAAGCTGGTCGCGGAGCGCGGGAAGCCGCAGGTGCCGCACGGCGGCGCCGTGTTCTACATCGAGAAGCGCGACGAGGAAGCGCGGCTCGCGATCGAGCTCGCGCTGCAGTGGACCGAGGCGACCGACGACCTGATCAAGACCTACGTCAACTCGGTGCCGACCCCCGATGGCGGCACGCACGACACCGGCTTCCGATCCGCGATGGTCAAGGCGATCCGCAACTACATCGCGACCCACAAGCTCGATCCCAAGGGCGTGACGCTGTCCGCCGAGGACATCCGCGAGGGCGTGGTCGCCGTGCTCTCGACGTACGTCCACGCGCCGCAGTTCCAGAGCCAGACCAAGAACCGGCTCAACAACCCCGAGGTCGCCGGTCAGGTCGAGGCGCTGGTCCGGCCCGCCCTCGAGAACTACCTCAACAGCAACCCCAACTGGGCGCAGGCCGTCGTCGCGCGGACGATCATCGCGGCGCGGGCCCGCGAGGCCTCGCGCGCGGCGCACGCCGCCGTCACCCGCAAGACGGCGGTCTCGCACCGGCTCAACCTGCCGGGCAAGCTCGCCGATTGCAGCTCGACCGATCCGAGCGACAGCGAGCTGTTCATCGTCGAGGGCGAGTCGGCCGGCGGCTCGGCCAAGCAGGGCCGCGACCGCCGCACCCAGGCGATCCTGCCGCTGCGCGGCAAGGTGCTCAACGCCGAGCAGGCGAACAACCAGAAGCTGCTCGCTAACAAGGAGCTCCAGGACATCGTGTCGGCGCTCGGCTGCGGCATGGGCGACACGATCGAGCTGGGCAAGCTGCGCTACGGCAAGATCTTCCTCCTGATGGACGCCGACGCCGACGGCCATCACATCGCGACGCTGCTCCTGACGTTCTTCTTCCGCCACATGCGTCCGCTGATCGACTCGGGTCACCTCTACCTGGCGCAGCCGCCGCTCTACCGCATCGACATCGGCAAGCAGACCTGGTGGGCGCTCGACGATCTCCACAAGGAGCGGCTGATCAAGTCCAACGCCAAGGGCAACGCCAAGCCGAGCATCACCCGGTTCAAGGGCCTCGGCGAGATGAACCCCGACACGCTCAAGATGACGACGCTCGATCCGCGCTCGCGCCAGACCTTGCGCGTGACGGTCAAGGACGGCGATCAACTGCTCACCGATCAGGTCATCTCCGACCTGATGGGCAAGGATGTCGCCGCGCGGTTCAAGATGATCACCGAGAACGCCGGCGACATCGGCGAGCTCGACGTGTAGTGCGCTGACCCGCGATCCGAACGGTCCGCCCTGAGCGCGGGCGCGGGCGCACGCCGGCGAAGTATCAGCAACCATTGGGTTGCTTATTTCGGATCCGGAAACATGCAACCCATGGGTTGCGCACGGATGAAATCGGCGCTACTCAATAGGCAACCAGGAGGTTGCTCATGTCCACGACAGATCGCATCGAGAAGAAGATCGTGCTGCGCGCCCCGCGAGAGCGGGTGTGGAACGCGATCAGCGACGCCAAGCAGTTCGGCACGTGGTTCGGAGTCGAGTTCGACGGCCCGTTTGCTGCGGGGGCGCACATGAAGGGGCGGATGACGCCGACCAAGGTCGACCGCGATGTCGCCAAGCGGCAGGAGGCGTTCGCCGGCATGGCGTTCGACTACACGATCGACCGCATCGAGCCGATGACGCTGTTCTCGTTCCGCTGGCACCCGTTCGCGATCGACCCCAAGGTCGACTACTCGAAGGAGCCGACGACGCTGGTGGTGTTCCAGCTCGAGGACGTCGCCGGGGGCACGCAGCTCACGATCACCGAATCGGGGTTCGACAAGATCCCGCTCGAGCGGCGCGCCCAGGCGTTCGCGGCCAACCAGGGCGGCTGGGCCCTCCAGAGCGAGCTCATCGCGAAGTACCTCGACGGCGTGCGGGCGTGATGATGCGCCAGGCATCGTTCGCAGCGCGCGCGGCCGAGGCGGCGCCGGTGTTCGCCGCGCTCGGCGACGAGACCCGGCTCGCCATCGTCGCCCGGCTGTGCACGGCCGGGCCGCAGTCGATCGTGGAGCTGACCGAGGGCGCGCGCGTGACGCGGCAGGCGGTCACCAAGCACCTGCACGCGCTCGCCGAGGCCGGCCTGGTCAAGAGCAAGCGCGACGGCCGCGAGCGGATCTGGGAGATGCAGACCCGCCGGCTCGCCGATGCGCGCCGCTACCTCGACCAGATCTCGACGCAGTGGGACGAGGCGATCGATCGCCTGCGCGCACTGGTCGAGGACTGAAGCGCGATCCGAGCTGGCCCGGCGCCCCGGGCGTGGGACAATGCAGGACCGTGATCAGGGTCCGACGCATCGCGAGCTATGTCCTGGCGCTTCTGGCGCTATGGCTCGTCGCGCTGGTGGTGATGAACGCCGCGCTCGCCGACCGCACGAGCCGACGGGTCGCGGAGCGGCTCGGCGATTCGCTCGAGTCGAAGGCGACGATCGACGATGCGCAGCTGGCGCTCGTGCGCGGTCACCTCGACCTCGAGGGGCTGGCGCTGCGCCGCGATGACTTGATCGGGCATCTGGCGATCACGGCGGCGAGCGTGCACTGCGAGCTGCCGCCGCTCGGGCTCGCGCTGGTCGACCGCGACTGCCGCCGGCTGCTGGTGCGCCAGACCCGCCTCGAGGTGTCGACCGCGGCGCTGTTCAAGCTGCACCGGCCCAAGCGGCCGCCGCTGCACGTGCGCAACCTCGTGATCGAGGATGCGCGGCTCGAGTTTTCACCGAGCGCGTTCCTGCCCAGCCTCGGACGGATCGCGATCGCGATCGAGCGTGCGGAGGCCGGGCCGACGGTGCTCAAGACGCCGCTGTCGTGGATCTTCTCGCTGCGCGAGCTGCGCGCGACGCTCGAGCTGCCGGGCGGCGTCACGCTCCGCCTGGTCTACGAAGGCGGCCAGCTCCAGGTCTCGGGCGGGATGTTCGGCGTGACGCCGGTCGCGCTGCCGGTGGCGCTGCCGGTCGCTGACATCGCGGATGACGCGGGGGCGGAGATCGCCAAGCTGATCGCCTTCGGCAAGGACCTCGCGCAGCGACTCGTGCTGGGCAAGGCCGAGGACTGGCTGCGCTCGAAGCTGCCGTGGCCGTAGCGCCGTCGGCCGGTCAGGCGCCGAGCAGCGCGCTGATCGCCGGGGCGATGCCTTCCGCCGGAGGCAGCGCGTCGGGCAGGCGTGCGAGCACGTGCTCGAGTCCGAACGCGCGGTCGCGCAGGGCGTGGGCGATCGGCTCGAGCTGTGCGCTGACCAGCGCGCGCGGATCGCTGCGCGGCCGTGGCCCGACGGACGCGCTCGCCAGGTCGGGCATGAGGCCGATGTAGACCGCGACGCCGTCGGCGGCCCCGATCGAGTCGAGGTTGCACGGCAGCGGCAGGGCGAGCCGCGCGAGCGCGCTGTCGGCGTCGAGCAGGAGCTGCGCGAGCTGGCACAGGCGGGGCAGCAGCGCGTCGCCGGGGAGCTCGCGCAGCGCGCCCTCGATCGACTCGCGCAGCGAGCACTCGGCGCGCACGACCTGCCACAGCCGCCAGCCGTCGTGGCCATCGTCGGCGAGCGCGACGCAGCGCCGCGGCGAGATCGCGCCCGCCGCGCCGGCGTGGAGCCGCGCCCACTGGATCAGCGCCGCGCGGCCCTGGTCGAGCGTGGCGAACGCGCCGCCAGCGTGCGAGACGACGCGCCAGCCCGTGCCCAGGCCGGCCGCCCAGTCGCCGCTCGACAGCCGGCGCGGCACCAGCGCGAGCTGGGCGAGCTCGCACAGGATCGCGCGGCCTTCGACCGGGGGCCACACCGCGCCGATCGGCACGGTGGCGTCGGGCGGCCGCGGATCGCCCGCCCCGGCGGGGCGCGCGGCCGGTGCGCGCGAGGCATTCTCCTCGCATGCCAGCACCTCGCGCAACAGCGCGGCGGCGAGGCTGCCGGGCCCGCTCTCGACGATGGTCGCGCGCCGCCCGCCATCGTCGCCGCGCAGCGCGTCGAGCAGCTCCGCGGCGGTGGCCGGCCCGACGGCCGCGGTGGGCAGTGCGTGCCGGCTCATCAGCTCGCGCACGCGGTCGAGCGCGAGCCGCACGGCGTAGACGAACGCCTCGCGGATGCCGGTGCCGTCGGCGGAGACCGACTCGACGACGCCGATCGGCCAGCCGGCCTCGGTCAGCCGGCCGCGCAGCTCGTCGAGCGCGATCGCATCGGGCAGGTCGCGCTTGTTGGCCTGCAGGATGACGCCGACCGGTGCGTCGGCACCGGCGAGCATCTCGCGCAGCTCGAGCAGGTAGCTCAGGGTGCGCGCGGTCTCGTGCGACGCGCTGTCGGCGACGAACACGACGACGTCGGCGCCCTCGATGACGCGCCGGCGCCGCGCGGCGAGCGCGCGCTGCCCCGGCACGCTCACGATCTGGCACCGGATCTGGCAGCCCTCGAAGCGACCTCCGACGTATTCCATCCAGTCGAACCACAGCGTCCGGCCGTCGTGGCCCTCGGCGGGCGTGTAGGTCTTCTGCGCCAGGCTCTGGGCGAGCGCGCGCAGGCTGGTGGTCTTGCCTGCCTCGGGCGGCCCGTCATAGACCAGGCGAATCACGATCTCGCTTGCTTCGCTGTCGATCAGAGCCATGGGGTTGTTCCGTCGAATCGCGCAGCGCGGCGCGATCGCTCAGAGAAAGCTCGCCGCGTGCTTGGTCAGCACGTTGCGCACGATCGCGAGGTTGCACTGCGAGCGGTCGACCGACAGATAGATGAACGTCGTCGGACCGACCATGCGAATGACGTGGATCTGATCGCCCAGCGTGATCAGCATGTCCTCGAGGTGCGTGCGCAGGTTCAGCGCCTTCATGATCTTGAGCTTCTGCTTGACCATCTCGCTGTTGTAGGCGCTCGCCGCAGCGAGGTCGAAGTCTTGACGGAGGGACTTGAGGCCGAGCGTCATGCCCGACTCGAGATCGACCAGCGACGCGGCGATGTAGCCCGGTGTCTCGTTCGCGACGCGGTCGAATGCTTCCACGATCTGCTTTTCGGATGGCATGGGATTCTCCTGGGTGGGGACGATTTCAGACGACGAGGTCCTTCTCGATCTGGGTGAGCTGGTGGCGGGCCATGGCGAGATTGGCCTTCGATTTGTCGAGCACGACATAGATGAACAGCGCGTCGTTACTCGAGAGCGGCCGGATCAAGTGGTATTGACGACCGAGCGTGATCAGCATGTCTTCGATCTGATCATTGAGATTGAGCGCCTTCATGGTCTTGCGCTTCGAGCGCACGACCTCGGTGTTGCCGGCGGCGGCGACCTCGAGGCTGATCGGCCCGCCGCCCGAGGCGCCGAGCATCATGCCGCTGTTGCTATCGACGATGCAGCAGCCGACGCAGCCGTCGATCTCCATCAACTTGGGAAGGGTCTCTTTTGCATT
The DNA here is from genome assembly GCA_035472155.1 of Kofleriaceae bacterium. Classification (GTDB taxonomy): domain Bacteria; phylum Myxococcota_A; class Polyangia; order Haliangiales; family Haliangiaceae; genus JABFXX01. The sequence goes on along the minus strand of DATIPJ010000436.1, from coordinate 118 downwards.
TGCCATGGTGGTCTCCTGTTCGATCGGTGGAAGTGGGGTTTTGTGAGTCAGGGGTGGGGTGCCGGGACGCGCGACGTCAGCACGGCGGGCATGTGACGCTCGGCGAGCTCGGCGACCA
>DATIPJ010000435.1:0-9259 GCA_035472155.1 Kofleriaceae bacterium | reverse complement strand
GGGCGGTGAGGAAGACGTCCATCGTGCGCACGCCGCGATCCACGGTGCCCGGGCCGAAGTTCTTGATGCGAATCCCAATGAACGGCGGAAGGCTGTTCTCCTTCATTCCTGCCGCGACCTCGAGCGCGGCCTGCCGGGCGCAGGCGTCTTCCTCCGCGTCCGGGCGCGTGCCGTAGCCGTCCTCGAAGTCGATGCGGAAGTCCTCGACCGGCTCGCGGCGCAGCTTCTCGCGCACGCGGTCGTAGACCTTGCCCGCCAGCTCGCCGTGCATCCCGATCGCCTCGGCGAACGCGTCCGCGTCGGCGGCGTGGGCCTCGAGCGCGCGCAGCGCGAGCTGGCCGAGCTTGGTCGCGGTGTCCGAGGCGAACAGGTGCGCACCGCCGTACACCGTGTGGACCGGCTGGCGCGCACCCGAATCGCCCGGATAGCGTTCGGCGACGCGCGCCTGCTTGCGCTTGACACGCCCGAGGGCCTTCTGGAGCTTCTTCTCGGACAGCGACGTTCGCACCATGCGGCGTTTTGTAACATCGGCGCAGACCGCGGTGCACCGCCTCGATCCACTTACCGCGCGAAGGCAGGCGCGATTGAACCACGGTCGTGGCGGCCCGATGGCAGCTCGGTCTCAGCTTCCGCGATAGGTCGAGTAGCCGAAGGGCGATAGCAGGAGTGGCACGTGGTAGTGCTGCGCGCCGTCGCTCACCGTGAACTGGATCTCGACGACGGGGAAGAAGCCATCGCGCCCCTGCGCCGCGAGGTACGCGCCGGTGTGGAACCGGATGCGGTACACGCCCGCGGTGACCGAGCCGCTCTGGGTCAGCGTGCGCAGCCGGCCATCGTCGTCGGTGGTGCCGGCCCCGACCGGGAGCCAGGCGCTGCCGTCCGCGCGCTCGAGCTCGATCGCGATCGCCTTGCCGGGGCGCCCCGCGGCGATGTCGAGGACGTGGGTCGTGATCATTTCGGATCTCCCAGCAGCTTGCCGAGACGCAGGCGCATGATCTTGCATTGCTCCTCCGCGGCAGCGCGGAGCTCGTCGGCGAGCGAGCGCGGCGTGCGAACGCGCAGCTCGGCGAGCATCGAGGCCGCGCTGCGCCCGGTGGCGCACACGATGAAGATGAAGCCGTGGCGCTCGGCATACGCGCGGTTGGCCTCCGCCAGCTCGCCGATGAGCGCGGCATCGGCGGTCGCGGTACCGCGCTGCTCGCCGGCCGACCACGCGGCATCCGCGCGCGCGGGGGTCTCGCTCGCGCTGCGCGCGCCGATGCGCGGGTGGGCCTCGAACGCCTGGAGGTGCGCGGCCTCGTCGAGCGACCACCACGTGCGCTCGGCGATCCGCAACAGCGCGGGGAGGTCCTCGAACGGCCGCGCCGCGGTCATCGCGTCGGCCCATGCCTCCGAGCCGCAGCAGCGATGGAACGCAGTGCGCGCGTCTTCGGCACGCTGCGTGTTGAGCCAGGAGACGAGGTCGGCGTCGGGGGCGAGCTCGCCCCAGGCGCGGAGGCGCGCGACGCCGCCATCGGGGAACACCGACAGTCGCAGGTGAGTCACCGGCCCGGTGCGCCGGAGCTCGCCCTCGAACAGGTGGCGGCGATGCGGCTGGAGCGGCGAATCGAGCAGCGTGCGCCAGCTGGCGCTCGCATCGACCGAGCCCGGCGCCGCGGCGGGCGCATGCACCCCCTCGACGGTGCAGCGCCCCGGCGCATTGCCCTTGAAGTGCGACGTATCGATCTCGAGCCGCTCGACGGTGCCGGCCGCGGCGAGCCGGAGGATCGCCCAGTCGTTGCCGGGGCCGCGGCGCCGGCGGGTCTCCCAGCCGTCGGCCATGCTGTGCGACGGGCCGGGCTTGATGAGGTTACCGCGCGAGCCGAAGAACATGTCGCTGCAGGTCTCGACGACGGCGCCGTGCTCGAGCGCCGCGAGATCGATGAGCCCGCCGAGCGCGCGCAGCCGCGACCACGCCGGCACGACGCGGCCGTGCACGCGCAGCCGCGCGACGCCGCCATCGGGAAAGATCACGAGCTTGACGTGGGTTGCGCGCTCGGCGCCCTCGATCGCGAACGCGTTCTTGCTATCGCCCGACAGCGTGCTGCGCGGCAGGATCGGCGTCCACGCGGCGCGCTCGAGCGCGGCGAGGTCGAGCGGGTCGTCGATCTCGGTTGCGTGGAGCTCGCACGCCGCCGGAAAGTTGCCGCGAAAGAACGCGGTATCGACGACGACGCCGTGGATCGCGCCGGGTAGCCCGAGCCGCACGATGCACCAGTCGCGATCGCCCCCCGGATCCCACACCGAGGGCGGCGTGGGTGCGCGCCGGCGCCGAGACTCCCAGCCATCCATCCACTTGCCGCGATCGGTGTACTCGTGGTCCTTCCAGACCGCCGCGTGCGCGCGCAGCAGGTTCTCCTTCTCGGCGAAGAAGTCGTCGCTGCACAGGAGCGCGGCGCCGCCCAACGCCTCGCACGCCAGGTCCGGGAGATCGAGAAAGTCGGTCGCGTCGGTCACGACATCCGGCATCGCAGCAGGCACCGGGACGGTCATAGCAGCGCTCCGAGATCGCCGGCGAGCGCCGCGCCGCGCTCGGCGATGCGCTGGCCGCGCAGGTACGTCGCGATCACCTGGCCGCGCAGGGTCTCGCCGGCGTACGGCGTGACGCGGTGGCGGTGCTGGATCGACGCTGGCGTGACCTCGCCGAGGGCCGCGTCGTCGAACACGACGAGGTCGGCGTCGCGCCCGGCCGCGATCGCGCCCTTCCAGGCCAGGCGCGCCAGTCGCGCGGGCGCCGCCGACATCCAGCGCGCCACGTCGACCAGCGTGTGGCCGCGCGCCGAGGCGTTGGTCCACACCACCGGCAGCGCGAGCTGGAGGCCCGCCACGCCGCCCCACGCAGCGACGAAATCGCCGGCCTCGAGAGCCTTGAGCCCGGGGCTGCACGGCGAGTGATCCGAGGCGACCATGTCGAGCACGCCCTCTGCCAGCGCGCGCCACAGCGCCTCGCGGTTGGCCGCGTCGCGGATCGGCGGCGCGCACTTGTACGGTGTCGCGCCGTCGGGGATCGCCTCGGCGGCGAAGTGCAGGTAGTGCGGGCAGGTCTCGGCGCTCAGCGGCAGCCCCTCGGCGCGCGCGTCGCGCAGCTGGTCGATCGCGCTGGCCGCCGAGTGATGCACGATATGGGTGCGCGCGCCGGTCGTGCGGCACAGCCGGGTCGCCAGCGCGATCGCGTCCTCCTCGGCGGCGGGCGGCCGCGACGCCAGGTACGTCGCGTAGCGCCGGGGGTCGGCGGTCGCGAGCGCGGCGGCCGCGGCGTCGATCGGGCCTGCGACCTCGGCGTGCACGAGCAGCGGCACGCCCAGCCCGGCGAGGATCGCCATCGCGGGCAGGAGCTCGCGCTCGCCGACCCAGCCGAACTCGGGCACGCCCGAGTCGATCATGAAGCACTTGAAGCCGCGCACGCCGTCGGCGACCAGGCCCGCGAGCTCGCCGGCGTTGCCCGGCACCACACCGCCCCAGAACCCGACGTCGACCGCGCACTGCCCCGCGGCTGCCGCGCGCTTGGCCGCGAACGCCTCGCGCGTGGTCGTCGGCGGGATCGAGTTGAGCGGCATGTCGACCAGCGAGGTCACGCCGCCGATCGCCGCGGCGCGCGTCGCGGTCGCAAAGCCCTCCCACTCGGTGCGCCCGGGCTCGTTCAGGTGGACGTGGGTGTCGACGACGCCGGGCAGGAGCGCGAGGTCCTCCACGTCGTCGAGCTGCGCGCCCGCCGGAACATCGTCCCACGCGGCGATGCGCTCGATCGTCCCGGCGCGGATGTGGACCGCCGCGGGTACGATCGCTTCCATCACGACGCGTCGCGAGCGTACGACGAGGAGCGGCTCATCCATCGGCCCGCAGTATAGCGGCCAGGCGCGCGTTCGAGCGCGACAGGTCGCGACCTATTCGGGGTCAGCGACTCGAACGGCTCTCGCGCCCGGCGCGCGCGGTGCGCCCGAGTCGAATGACGCGGCGAATCCGAAGCAGCGCCCAGCTCACGGTGATCGCCTCGGCGATGCCACCGAGCGCGATCAGCATCTGGATCGGCGCATGCGGCACCCAGAGCCGCGCCACCATCACGCCCCAGCCGAACGACGCCACCGCCATCCACACCGGTACGCCGCTGCGCTTGCACGCGAGCCACCAGCCGACCGCCGTCGCCGCCACGGTCAGATCGAGCGCGACACCAAACGCGATCCGGTCGGGCTCCGCGAACGCAGAGGACGCCATGATCGCAAACCCCACGAGGAACAACGCGCCAAGCGCGAGGCCCCCCAGAATCAACGACTGCGTCCGCGTTCGGTTCAACACGTCCATGGTTCTTTGATGCCATAGGTCGGCCGACCATCACCCACTTTCGACGCGTCATTTCGACGCGGCCTCGTCGGTGGGCGAAACCTGCGCACCGTCGAGCGCACGTCGTTTGCGTCACGCCGGGCGAGCGCGTCACACGGATGGCCGGACGGAACCGCAAAACGCGCAAATGGCGCGCTGAAAACCGAGACCGAGTTGCGTTTCGCAACGCGCGGTGCGCGACACCTGCGCAGCCGCATGGCTACTCGGGTTGCCGCCGATTGCCGGAAGAGGGCTTATGACGAACAAAGCGCGACAACGCACCGCACGCATTCATCGCACGCGGCGTCGAGCGCTCCTCGGGAGCGCCCGAGGGCCGGGTCCTCGCGGCGGTCCGTCGAAAATCTGCACAAAAACCGCGACTTGTCATCGCGGCGGCGCGCCCGACGAGCGCATACGCAGGCCGTTGCTAGGCTGCTCGCGACAGACGACTTGCCAACGATAACGGAGTCCATCGTGATCGACCTCTACTACTGGCAGACCCCCAACGGCCGCAAGATCACCGTCCTCCTCGAGGAGCTCGCGCTTCCGTACAAGATGATCCCGGTCAATATCGGACGCGGCGATCAGTTCAAGCCCGAGTTCCTGGCGATCAGCCCTAACAACCGGATGCCGGCGATCGTCGACCACGCGCCCGCCGGCGGCGGCCCGCCGATCTCGGTCTTCGAGTCGGGCGCGATCCTGCTCTACCTCGCCGACAAGACCGGCAAGCTGATTCCCTCCGACGTGCGCGGCCGCAATGACGTCGTGCAATGGCTCATGTGGCAGATGGCCGGCGTCGGGCCGATGTTCGGCCAGGCGAGCCACTTCCTCATGTACGCCAAGGAGAAGATCCCGTACGCGATCGAGCGCTACGTCAGCGAGGTGAAGCGGTTGATCGGCGTGCTCGACAAGCAGCTGGTCGGGCGCGACTTCGTCGCAGGCGCGTACTCGATCGCCGACATCGCGATCTATCCGTGGGTGCGCTCGGCGATGGAGCGCGGCGTGACCGGCACCGACGCGACAACGTACCCGCAGGTCGCGCGCTGGCTCGCCGCGATCGGCGCCCGGCCGGCGGTCGAGCGCGCCTATGCGGCCTCCCCCGAGATGGTCTCGACGGGGCTCGACGACGAGGCGCGCAAGCACCTGTTCGGCACGCCGGCGCCGCGGTAGACCCAGACAGACCTACACGGCGTCGACCGACGAGCGCGTTGCGCGGCTCGGTGGATCTCGCATACGTTCGCGCCACACGTTGACTCGCGAGGACGCGCCATGACCAACCGACTTCTCATTCACATCGTCGGGGCGGTGCTGGCTCTCGGCATCACCGCACCCATCACCGCATCGGCCCAGGCGACCAAGCCCGCTGCCGCCGAGGACCCGCACGCCAAGGCGCTGGCCGACGTCGTGCTCGCCAACCACATCCTGGCCGACCAGGGCGTGGTCGACGGCTTCGGCCACGTCAGCATCCGCGACCCGGCCGACCCCAACAAGTTCCTGATGGCGCGCTCGATGGCCCCTGAGCTGGTCACGCCCGCCGACGTGCTCGAGCACGACCTCGAGGGCAACACGACCGCGCCGGCGACCACCAAGCTCTACCTCGAGCGCTTCATCCACGCCGAGATCTATCGCGCGCGACCCGACGTGATGGCGATCGTGCACTGCCACTCGCCGTCGCTGATCCCGTTCGCCGCGACCGGCGTGGCGCTGAAGCCGATCTATCACATGAGCTCGTTCCTCGGCTCCGGCGTGCCGGTGTTCGAGATCCACAAGGCCGCCAACGGCTCGACCGACATGCTGGTGCGCAACTCCGAGCTCGGAAAGGCGCTGGCCAAGTCGCTCGGCAACCACGTGGCCGTGCTGATGCGTGGGCACGGCGCGGTGATCGTCGGCAAGGATGTGCAGCAGGCGGTGTTCCGCGCGGTCTACACGCAGATGAACGCGCAGCTGCAGACCCAGGCAATGGGGCTCGGCGCCAAGATCACGTTCCTCGACGCCGAGGAGGCCAAGAAGTCCGAGGAGACCAACACGGGCAACATCCCGCGCTCGTGGGAGCTCTGGACCCGCAAGGTCAAGCAGCAGAAGTGAGCTAGCTTGCCGGGGTGCCGGAACCCGAGGTGGAACCTGAAGTTGAAACCGAGCTCGAAGTTGTCGACGAAGCGCGGCGGGTGTCGTTCGATGCCCTGGCGGAGCTCTACGATGCCGTGCGGCCGTCGTATCCCGACGCGCTCGCCGATGACCTGATCGCGCGCGCCGGCCGGCGCATCCTCGAGATCGGCGCTGGCACCGGCAAGGCGACCGCGGTGTTCGCGCGGCGCGGGGCATCGATCGTCGCGATCGAGCCCGGGCCGAGCCTGGCCGCGGTGCTGCGGCGCAACGTCGCCGGGCGCGATGTCACCGTCGAGGTCACCACGTTCGAAGCCTGGCCGATCGCGCGGCCGTTCGACGCCGTGATCGCCGCGCAGGCGATCCACTGGATCGATCCGCGCGTGCGCTACCCCAAGATCGCCGAGGTGCTCGCGCCGGGCGGGATGCTCGCGGTGATCCGCAACGAGAAGGACTCGCTGCCGGACGACTTTCTCGAGGCGAACGATGCGGCTTACGAGCGCTGGTTCCCGACGTGGTGCGAGCACGCACCCGAGACCGAGGTCGAGTGCGCGCGCCGCGAGATCACCGACGAGATCGACGCCAGCCGACGGTTCGGCGCGGTCGACATCCTCGAGTACCCGTGGACCGAGCGCTACGCGACGGCGCGCTACCTGCAGCTGCTCGACACGTACTCCGATCACGCCGTGCTCACGCCCGCGCAGCGCGCGCCGCTCTATCAGGCGATCGCCGAGGCGATCGATCGCCGCGGCGGTGCGATCGACATCCCATACGTCTCGATGGCGTTCCTCGCGCGCCGCACCTAGAGCGCGCCGGCGTGCGATGATTGCGCGCCATGGCCGACGCCAAACCCGACGACAAACCCGACGACAAGTCCGCCGCCGCCCCCGCCGAGGAATCGCGGATCGGCAAGTTCATCGTCCGCTACCACACGTTCCTGTCGAGCTTCGTCATCGGCGCGGCCGGCCTGGTCGCGACCTCGATCTGGCAGTTCCGCCAGGCGGAGACCGCGCAGCGCCAGGCCCAGGCGCAGCAGAAGGTCGCCGAGACCCAGGCCGAGAACAGCTGGAAGATCGAGCGCGCCGAGATCCTCGGCAAGAACCTCGCGGTGCTCGCGTCGTCGGGAGCGAACAGCGTCGACCAGCGCTACGGCGTGCTGCTCTCGCTGACCCGCGCCGACATCATCGACCCCGAGCTCACGATCTCGTACGCGCTCGAGCTCGGCAAGGACAATGCCGACTACATGATGTCGGTGCTCGCCAACGTCACCACCAAGGACTACCTGCGCCTCAGCCACGCGTACGTGCTGTCGTGCGAGGAGAAGTACGGCGTGTCGCCGCAGATCGAGGCGTGCGCCGACCCGTACGCTGCGCGGTCGGCCGCGATCGGCCGGATCATCGCCGACGACATCGCCGCCGCGGTCACCGCCCCGGCGCCGGCCGCCGCCGCGCCCCTCACCGAGGCGACGCCGACCGCGCGCCCCAAGATCAGCGCGCTGAGCCTGCTCCGCGATGAGCGGGCGACGCAGCTCAACGTGAACCAGCTGTTCGGCCTCTTCGAGACCGGCCTCATCGAGCTCTACGAGCGCCGCCAGTGGGAGGACCTCGGCCGGTTCGCGGCCTACTCGCCGGGCGCGCACCTGGTCTCGGCCCTGGTGCTGGCCGCCGCGCGGACCGGCGAGCTCGCCACCGAGGACGAGAGCAAGCTGCTCGACAAGTTCCACGACGAGCAGACCAGGTGGCTGAGCGACTACCTGATGAGCAAGGCGTGCGACGCCGAATGCAAGGGTCGGATCGTCGAGGTCATGGTCTCGCACTACGAGGAATCGCAGGGCGACTATGACCTGGCGCTGCGCAAGCTGCTCGAGAGCCCGCGCGCGCAATCGGGCGGCGCGGTCTCGCGCCTCCACGCGCGGCTGCTCTGGTGCCAGGTCGGCGAGGGCGATCTGATCGAGCTGCGCGACCACGTCCTGGTGCCCGCGGTGATGGAGATGCTCAAGGCACCCAACACCGACGCCGACGCCACCGTCGCGCTGCTCGGCCTGATCGCGACCGCGCCTGCCCCCGACGCCGCCGACGTCTCCGCCGGGCCGTCGCTCGCCAGCTGGACCCAGGCGATGGCGCTGATCGACAAGTCGGGCGACAAGCTCGACAAGGCCAAGAGCGGGCGCGCGTTCAAGACGATGAAGGACCGCCGCGCCAGCGTGGCGCGCGAGCGCCAGAACCCGCCGCGCGCGCTCAAGAAGCTCAACTTCTGCTCGGCGACAGGCGAAGGCACCGCGCTCACCGACGAAGAGTCGAAGTAGCGGCGCGCCAGGCAGCGCTTCGCCGCTCTGGTACCGGCGGGCCGTCCAGCAGGTGAAAGGCTATCGCCGAGGGAGCTCGGGCGCTTGTATGCAGTTGCTGCCGGTTGAAATCTTGAGGAAACATCTTCGACGCAGCAGCATCGGCGTTAGAATCGCCGTCGATGACAACCGCTCGCTGGTCCGCTCGGTCGTTCTGGGGCGCGCCCTCCGGCGAGGCGATGCCCAGCTCGAAAGACAACCTGTTCTGGTTCGGCTCGCGCGGCTGCATCTTCACGAGCCCGTGCTTCCGGACCGGAAACACGACCCGGCCGGCGGCGGTGCTGCTGCTGAGCGCGACCGGCGCGCCGGTCGAGGTGTCGACGAACGGCCAGCTGCTCAAGGGCGACGCGGTCTACGTGCCGCCGATGTGCACGCGCCGGCTGCACGCGATGCACACCGGGCTGGTCAGCATCAACATCCACGCGCAGCATCCCGGGTTCCGCGCGTTCGGCGGGC
>DATIPJ010000434.1:0-5669 GCA_035472155.1 Kofleriaceae bacterium | reverse complement strand
CGCGCTGTGGAGGGCCCCGAACGGCACGCTGAAGGTCTGGTTCGCCGGTCAGCACCGCGCGCTGGGTCCGGCCTGGCAAAATACCGGTAGTGGCACGGTGCCGGCCGCGGCGAATCCGGCGTACGAGATCATCGGCATCGGCGACGTCGATCGCGACGGCCGCGATGATCTGATCTGGCGCGATGTCGGTCACAATGGCTACATCAGCATCTGGCTCCTCGATGGCGTGAGGTTCATCGGGGACTATCAGGCTCGCGCACCGACGGACATCGGGCCGCGCTACGTCGACTCGAGCTGGACGTCCTACGCCACACAGCGGGAGCGGGGGTTCTAGCTGACAGAATCCGCGAAATGCCTGGTCGAAGTGACCGCCGGACCGGCAGCGATCGCATGATCCCGGCGGGTGGGTCGGGTATATTCCCTGCTTCGAGTGCGGGACATGTCCGGCGTCTCTCCGTTGCTCTGTCACGTACCGCCGATCGAAGCGGCAGTGCCGGTGCTTCTCGAGCGAGAAGAGCCGATCGCGGCGCTCGTTCGGTGCTGGGAGCGCACCGGGGATGGAGGAATGGTGGCCACCGTCAGCGGAGACGCCGGAGTTGGCAAGACGTCGCTCGTGCGGACTCTCGTTCGGCGGCTCGCACCCGCGCGCGTGCTCGTCGGCGGTTGCGATGCGCTGTCGACACCGCGACCGCTCGGCCCGGTTCACGATCTCCTGGCGGTGCTGCCGCGCGTCGCGCGAGCACTCGACGCTCGTCAGGCGCCTGTCGAGGTTTTCTCGCTGATCCGCGCAGAGCTCGAGCGAGCGTGTGTGCTCGTGATCGAAGACGTGCACTGGGCAGACACCGCGACGATCGATCTGATCCGGTTCCTGGCCCGTCGCATCGAGACCACGCGATCGCTCGTGATCCTCACCTATCGCGAGGATGACGTGAGCCCGCGGCACCCTCTCCGGGTGGCGCTGGGCGATGTGGCCTCGATGCGCGCATTGCACCGCGTCGCTCTCGAGCCGCTGTCTCGAACTGCGGTCGAGACGCTCGCAGCAAGCGCCGGCCTCGACGGCGGTCGGCTGTTCGACAAGACGCGCGGCAATCCATTCTTCGTGACCGAGATGATCAACGCGCGAGGCGCCGCAATGCCCGACACCGTCCGCGATGCGGTGCTTGCGAGGGCTGCGAGGCTCGCGACGCCGGGGCGCGCGGCCCTTGAGATCGTCGCGTCGATCGGGGCACGCGCGGCGATCTCGTTCGTTCACGAGGTCGCAGCTGGCGAACCGATCGACCTCGACGCGTGCATCGATCTCGGTCTGCTCGTCGCCGACGCGGGGAGCGTCGAGTTCCGGCATGCGATCGCGCGTGACGCGATCGTCGCCACCACATCGATCGCGGCTGCTCGCACGTGGCACGGGCGGATCCTGGCGGCACTGGTCGCATCTGGCGCAGACGCGGCCACGCTCGCGCACCACGCACTCGGTGCCGGAGACGGTGCCGCGATCGTCGCGCACTCGCGGGAAGCTGCACGTATGGCGGCGAGCCTGGGCTCGCATCGGGAAGCCGCTGCTCATTACGCGAACGTTGTACGCCATGTACCGGCGACCGCGGACCGCGCGGACATGCTCGAGGCCTACGCGTTCGAATCACACCTCGTCGACGCCACCGACGAGGCAATCTCGGCATGCCGCGACGCTGTCAACATCCACGCCAAGCTCGGCAACGAGGTCCGTCACGGCGGTGCGATGCGCTGGCTGTCACGTTACTGCTGGCTTTCCGGAAACACCGCCGACGCCGCCGAACATGCTCGACTCGCGATCGAGGTGTTGTCGCGTCACCCGGCGTCGACCGAGCTCGCGTGGGCGTATTCCAACGCAGCGCAGGTTGCGATGCTCGCGGACGACGCGACCGAGGCTCGCAGGCTCGCCAGCTCGGCGATCGCCCTGGCGCGTCGGCTTGCCTGCCTCGAGATCGAGGTGCACGCACGTTGCAGTCGCGGGATCGCACGATGTCGCAGGGGCGACTTCGCGGGCATCAACGAAGCCACGTGGAGCCTCGCACGCTCGCGTGAACACGGGCTCGACGCACACGCCGCGCGTGCCTACAAGTGCTTGCTGGCGCTCGGCATCGAGGCAAGACGGTTCCAGCTGGTCTCGCGATGGCTCGACGAAGCGCTGACGTTCCTGTCGGATCGCGAGCTCGACACTTACCGCGCCTTCGTTCTCGGTATGAGAGCGCTGGCGCTCGTGCACCAAGGGCGCCTCGAGGCCGGCGCGCTCGCGGCCAGGGAGATGCTCGCGCTGGATCATCTTTCCCCGGTCCAGCGGTTCGAGCCACTCGACGCGCTCGGTCGTGCCCTCGCTCGCCGCGGAGAGGCCGGCGTGTGGGACGTGCTGGACGAGGGGCTCGCGATCGCGGAGCACAGCGGCGAGCTCCAACGCGTTGCGCCGATCCGCGCGGCCCGCGCGGAGGCTGCATGGCTCGAGGGCAACGACGCGCGCGCACGTGACGAGGCCGAACGTGCGTTGCCACACGCGACCCGGTGCCGCAACCCGTGGCTCGCCGGCGAGCTGATGTACTGGGCATGGCGAGCCGGTGCGCAAACCTCGGTGCCGGCGTGGCTGGCTCGACCCTATCGCGACACGATCCTCCGTCGAGTCGGTGCGCCGAAGCTGTGGCGCAATCACGGTTGCCCGTTCGAGGAGGCGCTCGCGCTCGCCGACCGCGGTGACGTGGCGAGTCTTCGGGTCGCCTTCGGTCAGCTAGAGCAACTCGGTGCCATCGCGGCGACAGCTCGGATCGCGAAGCGACTCCGCGAACTGGGTGCGCCGCGGGTTCCGCGTGGCCGGCGCCCATCCACGAGACGCCATCCGGCGGGGCTCACCGCGCGCGAGGTGGAAGTGCTCGCGCTCATCCGTGACGGCGAGAGCAACGTCGCGATCGGCACTCGACTGTTCATCTCTCCGAAGACCGTGGACCACCACGTATCGGCGATCCTCGCCAAGCTCGGCGTTTCGAATCGCGTTGAAGCCGCGGTGTGGAGTCCCAAACCGGCTTGATCGTCGAGGCGCTCGACCGGGATGTGAAGAAGCCCCACCAACGCCCATCGATCGGCGTCTTGCGGAGCAAGAGGCCGCAAGTGTGACGCCAAACCCAACACGAGCTTGACGCAGAGGCTGAGATGACCGAGATCACCGAGATCGAAGAAGCGCTGGCGTCGCGTTTCACGCCCGAGCTGCTCGCCGTCTACGGCGATGCCCTGCAGGCGATCGGCGACCCGCGCGGCGAGCTGATCGCGATCGATCTGCACGTCGCCGGCCACGGGCCAAGCGCCGAGCTGGCGGCGCGCAAGCGCGAACTGGTCGATCGTTGGCTCGGCCCCGAGCTGGCCGCGCGCGTCCTCGCGATCGGCGCGATCGACCACGGCTTCGTCCAGCTGCGATCGGGGCTCGGCGCCGACGAGCTCGAGCGCGTGCTCGCGAACCTTGCGCTCCACACATCGTTGCGCGAGCTCGTGATCGAGGACCACGATCCCGGACTGCGTCGCGCGATCGATCTCGTGTGCGCCAGGCCACCGCCGTGGATCGAGCACTTCGAGATCGTGCGCTACCCCGATGCGTTCGACGAGTCGTTGCGCGATTCGGTCGCGATCGACGACGAGCGAGCGCAGGCGCTGGTCCGTGCGACGCCGCGGATGCGCCGGCTCACGCTCGCCGGCGCGAACGCGGTCGGCGAGCTCGTGCACCCGAACGTGCGTACGGTTCGCGTCTTCGACTACAACGCGTTCGGGAGCTTGCTGCGCGGCGGTCCGCCGCTGTCGTCGGTATGCGAGCTCGACCTCCAGTTCGGCGCCGCCCCCAGCGCGGAGCAGGTCGCATCGATGCTGCCGCTCGAGCGGCTGCCGGCGTTGCGCCGGCTGGATCTGGCACGCAACGAGGCGCTATGGCGCGACCATGCGTACGCGCTCGTCGGCACGCATCCGATCATGCGACAGCTCGCATGGCTGCATTTGCCGTCGCTGCGCAACGACACCCATCTCGAGGCCCTCGAGCGCGCGGTCGCCGGCATCGGCGCCGACGCCGAGGTGATCGTCGCGCGCGCCTACGCCGAGCACCTCCCGACGCGCGTGCCTTCGCCGCGCATCCACGTTCCAGCGCCGCGACCGTGGCCACCGTCCGACGCGATCGGCGTCCGCGCCCTGACGATCACGGTTCCAGGCCAGCGCAACACGGACGTCGAGCTGCGCGAGGCGGTCAAGGTGATGGAAGCGCAGTTCGACGCGCTCGCCGAACCGGCGCGGATGACGTGGACCGAGCTATGGCTGAGCGTGCGCAGGCTGCCGCCCGCGGGCGGCGGCCGCGATGCGGTCGGCTTCCAGCTGTCCGCCGGCGCGCTCGCAGACGCGCTCGCGCCCCTCGAGCTCGGCGATCAGCACGCGAGCTGGCGCAACCTCCGCGCCATCCTCGCCGATCGCACCGGAGATACACTGCACCTCCGCCGGTGGAGTCTCTGGAGCTAGTCAACTTCCGACGCCGCGTATTGTGAGTCGGCGGTGCGTAGCGCGGCACCTCCCAGAAACAGTGGCCACTAGAAAAAGGCAAAGGAGAAGGAGTAGCTACATGACACTTCACCTCAAACCAATCGATCGTCGGCAGCTCCTGGCGAGCGGCCTGGGCATGGGCGTCCTGGCCGCACTTCAAGGATGCAAGAGCGCGCCCAGTCCGGTGTTCAGTCCGGATGGACTATCGAAGCTGGGAGGTGGTTTCCAGCAGGCAGTTGCAAACGGGTATGCGCCGGGCGCGATCGGGCTGGTCGCCTTCGGGTCGAATGCAGAGGTCATCACGACGGGCAAGCTCGCGTTCGACGGCGAAGCCCAGATGCAGCGCAACACGATATTCCGCATCGCTTCGATGACCAAGGCGATTACCGCCGCGGCGGTGATGATGCTGATCGAAGACGGGAAGCTGAAGCGTGACGAGCCGATCGACAGGCTCATTCCCGAGCTCGCGAACCGTAGGGTTCTGCGCTCGATCGATGCAGTGCTGGATGATGCGGAGCCAGCCAGACGGCCGATCACGGTGGAGGACTTGCTGACATTCCGATGCGGGTACGGATTGATACTCGCGCCGCCGGGTCGCTACCCGATCCAGAAGGCGATCGCCAAGCTCGGCATCGTCGGTTTCGGGCCGCCAGACCCTGCGATGCCGCTCGACAATGACCAATGGATCGCGAAGCTTGCGACGCTTCCTCTGCTTGCGCAGCCCGGCGAGGCCTGGCTCTACACGGCGGGCTCGAATATCCAGGGCGTCTTGGTCGCGAGGGCGACTGGACAGTTGCTTTCCCGCTTCTGCGAGGAAAGAATTTTTGGACCGCTGGGGATGGTCGACACCGGCTTCTTCGTGCCGGCAGGAAAGACGGACCGCTTTGCGACCGCCTACCGATTCACCGATAATAAGCCAGTTGTTTCCGACTCGCCGATCAATGGTAAATGGAACCAGCCCCCCAGATTCGAACAAGGTGATGCCGGGCTTGTATCGACCGCGGATGACTATTTCGCGTTCGCCCGCATGCTTCTCGACGGTGGGCGTCATCGCGGGAAGGCCTTGTTGTCCCCTTCTTCGGTCAAGGCAATGACCACCGACCATCTCACCCCCGAGCAGCGCAAAGGCGGGGAGCAAATCC
>DATIPJ010000433.1:0-6508 GCA_035472155.1 Kofleriaceae bacterium | reverse complement strand
TCCGATCGAGGGTCTCGGCGAGGGTGGTCGTGCCGGTCACGGAGAGCGCGCTCGAGGGGGTGCGCGGCGCGCCGAGCCAGGCATAGAGCTCGACGAGGGCCTGGGCGAACGCCGGCGGCACGCCGACGCGGCGGAGGAAGTCGAGCTGCCCGAGCGGCGGGATGGTCACGACGTCGAGCGACCGGTCGAGCGCTCGCCCGAGCTGCTCGGCGACCTGCGCGCTCGAGTACGCCGGACCGACGACCTCGACCACACCGCCGCGCGCCGCGGGGTGCATCAGGCACGCCGTCACCAGCGCCGCGACATCGGCAGTGGCCACCATCGCAATGGCCGTGTCCTCGGTCGGCAGGAAGCTGGCGAACATCCCGTGCTCCCGGGCGACCGCGATCGCGGCGGCGAGGTTGTCCTGGAAGAACGCGGCGCGCAGGATCAGGAGCTTGCAGCCGGTCGCTGCGAGGGCATCCTCGGCGTGGCGGAGGTCGCGCGCCGGGCCGGCCGGTGCCGCGGCGGCGAGCGACGACAGGAACACCACGTGCGGCACGCGCGCCGCGCGAACGCTCACCGCCAGCGCGTCGGCCATGCGCCGGCGATGCGCATGGAAGTCCGGCACCGAGAGGTCCTCGGGCAACAGCGCGAACAGCGCATCGCTGCCCGCGAGGGCGTGGGTCAGCGCCCGCTCGTCCAGAAAGTCGGCGACCGCCACGTGCGCGCCGAGGGCTCGCCAGCGCTCGACGTCCGCCAGCTTGCGCACCACCACGCGTACGGCGGTGCCATTTGCGAGCAGCGACTCGGCGATGGCGCCGCCGGTCCGTCCGGTAACTCCTGTGATCGTCAGCATCGTTTCTCCTCGCGCGGCATCGTGGATCCGCGCGCCGCGCGCGTCGATTCGCGATCGCTGCGCGGCCGTGTGCAGAAATGCACAACCACATGAGCTATTCTGCCAAGCATGCCCGCGCTCGACTGGGACGACCTGCGCTTCTTCCTCGCCGCCGCCCGCGCAGGGAGCCTCGCGGGGGCCGCGCGCACCGCGGGCATCGAGCACTCGACGATCGGTCGCCGCCTCGCCGGGCTCGAGGACGCGCTCGGCGCAGCGGTCGTCCTGCGCAACCCCGACGGGATCCAGCTGACCGCCCTGGGCCGGCGGCTGCTGCCGCTCGCCGAGCAGGTCGAGCGCGCGGTCCGGGGCGTCACCGCGCTCGCGACGAGCGAGCAGGCGCGCGTGCGGCTCGCGGTGCCGTCGGGGATGAGCCAGCTGATCGCCCCCGGTCTCGCCCGCCTGCGCGCGAAGGATCCCGGCGCCGCGCTCGAGATCTTGAGCGGCTCGCGCGCGGTCGACCTCCGGCGCGGCGAGGCCGACCTGGCGATCCGGGTCGGACCGGTCACCGATGCCGACCTCGTGGTCAAGAAGCTGGGCGAGGTCGCGATGGCGCTCTATGTCGCGAAGAGCTACGCGCACCGGCGGCCGGTCCCTGCCGACGCCCACGACCTCGCAGGCCACGATGTGATCGCGTTCGACCCCGCGCTCGCGGCCATGCCGGGTGCACAGTGGCTCGATGCGCGCATCGCCGGCGCGACGGTCGTCCTGCGCAGCCGCGAGATGACCGACATGCACACCGCCGTCACCAGCGGCCTCGGGCTCGGCGTCCTTCCCTGCTACATGGGCGACGCCGACTCATCGCTCGTCCGCGTGACCCGCCAGCCTCTCGCGACCAGCAAGCTCTCGCTCGTCTACCGCCGCGAGGCCCGGCTCGCGCGCCCGATCCGCGCGGTGGCCGACTTCGTCGTCGCCGCGCTGCACCAGCAGGCCCCGCGCCTGCTCGGCCGGCGCTGAACACGGCAGCCCGGCCATCGATCGGTGAAACCGTTGGACGGCCGATCGCAACATGCGAGGATGCGGTCCGGTCACGCCCATGAGCCGTCCCCTCTTGCTCGCGGTGCTGTGCGCGAGCTGCACCTCGCCACAGCCCATCTCTCCAGCGCCAGCCGCTCCGGCTGCGCCCACCGCTGCGCCGTTCGATGTCGTCCAGCTGCGCGCCGACATCCGGTTCCTGGCGAGCGATCTGCTCGAGGGCCGGCGCACCGGCACGCGCGGATACGACATCGCCGCCGAGTACGTCGCATCGCGCCTGGCGATCCTGGGCATCGCGCCGGGAGCCGAGAGCGGTTACTTCCAGCCCGTGAAGCTGCGCGAGGTGGCGCCCGACCTCGACGCGACGTCGGTCGAGCTGTCGGATCCGGCGCTCGCGGCGGCTGTCCGGGTTCCGGACAGTGCGCTCGTCAACGCCGACTTCGCGCACCCCGAGCTCGATCTGTCGGGGTCGATGACGTTCGTCGGCAAGGGTGTGTGCGACGCGGAGAGCGGGCGCGACGACACGGCCGGCGCGGACCTGCGCGGCCGGTTCGCGGTCGTGCTCGCGGGCGTCGCCGAGGGGCTGCCCGCGGCCCGCGCGGCCGTGCGCTCGGACGCGTCCGCGAAGTGGGCGTGCGTGTCGAGGCGCGGGGCGATCGGCATCGTCACGCTGCGCACGCAGAAGGCGGCGACGCTGGCCTGGGCTCAGGCGGTCGCGTCGTATCGCTCGGGCGCGATGGGCCTGGTCGACGGCGAGGTCGCCCGCTCGCGGTCGGCGCCGGCCCCCACCGTGGTGCTCGACGCTCCCGCGGCCCGCGCGCTGCTCGCCGCGGCAGGCCACGACCTCGACGCCGAGGAGGCGCGCGCCCAGACCGGCAAGCCCGAGGTGTTCGAGATCCCGGGCTCCCTGCGGCTCCGCTATCGCGCGCGCACGCGCGATGTCGCCTCGGTGAACGTCGTCGGTCGGATCGAGGGCTCCGACCCGGCGCTGGCCCGCGAAGCGGTCGTGGTCAGCGCGCACCTCGATCACCTCGGCCTGAACGCGGCCGGCGAGATCCGCAACGGCGCGATCGACAACGCCTCGGGGATCGCGCAGCTGCTCGCGGTGGCGCGCGCCCTCGCGGCGCAGCCCCGGCCGGCGCGCCGCACCGTGATCCTGCTCGCGACCACCGGCGAGGAGCTCGGCCTGCTCGGCGCCGAGGCGTACGCCGCGCACCCGCTGTGGCCGCTCGCGCAGACCGCCGCCAACATCAATATCGATCAGACCGGCATGATGTGGCCGATCGTCGACGTCGTGGCCGATGGCTCCGAGCGCAGCTCGCTCTCCGGCCCCGCCGGCCGCGCCGCCGCCGCGCTCGGGCTGAGCGTGTCGCCGGATCCGGTCCCCGAGCAAGGCTTCTTCCTGCGCAGCGATCAGGCGCCGTTCGCGCGCGCGGGCGTGCCGTCGATGATCTTCCGGCCCGGCTTTCGCGACCGCATGGGCGGCGCCGACCACAATCGCGCACTGTTCACCAAATGGCGCAGCACCGCCTACCACTCGCCGCTCGACAAGATCGACCAGCGGGACCCGCCGATCGACTTCGACTCGGGGATCACGATGGCCCGTTTGGTCTATCTCACGGCGATCGATATCGCGAATGCTGATGAGCGCCCGCGCTGGAACCGCGGCGACGTGTTCGCGCCTCCGTGATCGGACGTTTCGGGCACGACGTTCTATCGCCTCACGGGAGCGCGGCCTTGCGCCGCCGCGCTGACGCAATTTCTTTGCGGTGAAAACGGCATCGACCGGCAACCATCAATCATCGAGATCGATAGACATCGCGACATGACCCTCCGGAGGTCGTCACGCTCCAAATAGGCACCGAGGGAGGGTCTTTTGCTGATCACACAGAGATGCTTTGTTCCGGCGAGCGGCATTTGCCTCGCGCTTGCGCTCGCGCTGTCAGGAGGATGTGGACAGGAAACCGTGCTCGACGATGCGCCGTCATCCTCGCAGCAGGCGCAGCAGGCGCTGTCGTCGCAGCGACCGGGCGGACGCGCGGCCGCAGTCGATGATCACACCGTGACGCTGATCACCGGTGACCGGGTGACGCTGCGCAACGGCGCTCCCGCGATCCTGCCCGGGCCGGGGCGAACGCGGATCAAGTTCTCGGTCACGCGCGATCGCGGCCGCGTGCGGGTCGTGCCCGATGACGCGGCGGAGATGATCGCGAACGGGCAGCTCGACGAGGCGCTGTTCGACGTGAGCCTGCTGCTCGACAGCGGCTATGGCGATCTGCGGCGGCCCGACCTGCCGCTGATCATCACGCGCGTGCCCGATCCGCAGGGGTTCGCGCGCAGCGCAGCCGGGGGCGTGGTCGTCGACCGCGCGATGCCCGCGCTGCACGCGGTGTCGGCGCATCAGCCCAAGACTGCCGGCGGGGCGGCCCTCGCCGGGCTGCGCTCGCCCGGGCTGGCGCGCACGGCACCGTCGAAGATCTGGCTCGATCGCATCCGCAAGCCGACGCTCGATCACAGCGTGCCGCAGATCGGCGGTACGGCGGCACACGCGCGCGGCTTCACCGGCGCCGGCGTCACGGTCGCGGTGCTGGACACCGGCATCGACAGCAATCACCCCGACCTCGCGGGCAAGGTCGTCGCGGCCGAGGACTTCACCGGCGACGGCGGCGGCCTGCTCGACGTGGTGGGCCACGGCACGCACGTGGCGTCGATCATCGCGGGCACCGGCGCGGCCTCGAACGGCCAGTTCGCGGGCGTCGCGCCCGACGCCAAGCTGCTGAGCGGCCGCGTGTGCTCGATCTTCGGCTGCCCGGACTCGGCGATCCTCGCCGGCATGCAGTGGGCGGCGGCCGAGCAGCACGCCAAGATCGTCAACATGAGCCTCGGCGGTGGCGACACGCTGGACATCGATCCGCTCGAGGACGCGGTCAACCAGCTGTCGGCCGAATTCGGCACGCTGTTCGTGATCGCCGCGGGCAACGACTTCTTCGACGCCACGATCGAGAGCCCGGGCAGCGCCGACGCCGCGCTCACGGTCGGCGCGGTCGATCGCGACGATCAGCGCGCGTTCTTCTCGAGCCAGGGCCCGCGGATCGGCGACGAGGCGGTCAAGCCCGAGGTCAGCGCGCCGGGCGTCGACATCGTGGCCGCGCGTGCCGCCGGCGTGCCGCCGATCGGCGTGCCGGTCGGTGACTCCTACATGAGCCTGTCGGGCACCTCGATGGCCACGCCCCACGTCGCCGGCGCGGCCGCGCTGCTGGTCCAGCAGCACGCCGACTGGACGGGCACGCAGCTCAAGGCGCAGCTGATCGCGACCACCCAGCCCAACCCCGTGCTCACGGTGTTCCAGCAGGGCGCCGGCCGGATCGACATCGATCGCGGCACGCGCCAGGACGTCTCGGCCGATCCGCCCGTGCTGAGCCTGGGCGTCGTATCGTTCCCGCACGACGACGATCCGCTGATCGTCCGCACCGTGCACTACCACAACGGCGGCACCGACCCGGTGACGCTCTCGCTCGCTGCCACGCTGGCCCTCGGGGCCGGGGGCACGGCGCCGCCCGGCATGATCCAGGTCGAGCCGTCGTCGGTGACCGTGCCTGCCGGCGGCACCAGCGACGCCACGGTCACCGTGACCACGAGCGGCGATATCGCCGACGGCCTGTACAGCGGCGCGCTGGTCGCCACCGGCGGCGACATCCGGGTCGAGACCCCGATCGGCGTCGACCGCGAGGTCGAATCGTTCAATCTCACCATCGATGTCGTCGACGAGCAGGGCGCGCCGAGCGCCGCCTCCCTGTTCCTCATCAACGCGAGCGGCACTCCGCGGTTCCCGTTCGTCAACGGGCACCAGACGCTGCGCCTCGCGAAGGGCGGGTACTCGTTCACCGCCTCGACGTTCAGCTTCCCGGGCGCGTTCCTGGCCTACCCGCGGCTCGACCTCGACGCGGACCGCACGATCGTGCTCGACCCCCGGCTCGCCAAGCCGATCGCCGTCGAGATCGGCGATCCGGATGTGTCCCTCACGAGCACCGGCTGGGAGGTCGACGACCTCACCAGGTTCTACTCGAGCTCCTCGACGGCCTTCGGCTTCTCGCTGCCCGGCGGGAACCTCGGCCCCGACGCGGCGCCCGGCGAGGTGATCGGCAGCGCGGTCACGACGCTCAGCAACGCCGCTGTCTTCGGCTCGCCGACGCTGGTGTACAACCTCGCCCACAGCGAGCGCGACCACCTGCCCACCGGCTGGACCGAGAAGCTCTCGCCCGACCAGATCGCGACGGTGACGTCGCGCCACGCCGGCCAGGACGACGCGATCTACAACCGCGGCGCGGCCCCGATCCTCGTCGACCCGGTGCAGGGCCTGTTCGGGGTCGGGGTCTCGCTGCTGAGCGCCTACAGCGGCCCCTTCGAGCGCACCGATCGATACTTCGGCACCGACTTCGTCTGGCTGGACCACTTCATCGACAACCGCGCGCTGCCGGGCCAGGACTTCCCGGAAACCGTCGCCGAGCAGTTCGCGTTCCGCGCGCATCCGCCGGGCTCGACGGTCACCGAGGCATGGAACCAGGCGACGTTCGGGCCCGGCTTCCCGTCCTCGCCCGCGGTCATCGACGGCGTGATCACGCCGATCTCGACCGCGCTCCGCGACGGCAACTTCTTGTT